>NZ_JAUTAJ010000004.1:2577500-2632500 GCF_030818485.1 Pseudoroseomonas cervicalis
GGCCTGGCCCATGCGCAGCAGGGCGACCAGCATCTCCGCCCGGGCGAGGCTGTCGGGCGCCTCCAGCAGCGCCTGCTTCTCCGGGTCGGAGAAGGGGCAGACCATGCAGAGGCTGGTCACCAGCGCGGCCGGCTCGCTGCGCTCGATCGCCGGCCAGTCGGCCTGGATGCCCTGCGCCGCGAAATAGGGGCGCAGCGCCGCCAGCAGCGCCGCGCGGTCCGGCGCCGGCCCGGCCGGCGGCGCCAGATCGGCGCGATAGGCGCCATGATCGGCCCGCACCCGGCGGTAGCCGCGCGGGCTGTCCGCCAGCTCCTCCGCCACCGCGAAGCGGGCGATGCCGCGCAGCGTGATCAGGTAGCGCCCATCCTCCGTCTCGGCGAAGGAGGCGATGCGGCCAAGGCAGCCCGCCCGGTAGATGGTGGAGCGCCCGGCCGGCCGCGGCTTCGACGGGTCGGGCAGCAGCATGCCGAGGAAGCGGCCGGCGGCCAGCGCATCCTCGACCATCGCCAGGTAGCGCGGCTCGAAGATGTTCAGCGGCAGCCGCCCCCCCGGCAGCAGCAGGGCGCCGGCCAGCGGGAAGATCGGGATCTCCCGCGGCAGCGCCTCCGGCCGGGGCTGGAACGGGTCCATGCCCGGCCGCGCCGGTCAGCGGAACAGCAGGGTGGACAGGCCGCGGCGCGCCTTCACCGTGGCCGGATCCATCGGGCCCCAGGCCTCGAAGAATTTCAGCAGCTGCTTGCGCGCCGCCTCCTCGTTCCAGGCGCGGTCGCGCTTGATGGCGTCCAGCAGCGCCTGCGCCGCCTCCGCCCGCTGGTCCATGGCGTTCAGCGCCACCGCCAGCTCGATCCG
This sequence comes from Pseudoroseomonas cervicalis, assembly GCF_030818485.1. Taxonomy (NCBI): domain Bacteria; kingdom Pseudomonadati; phylum Pseudomonadota; class Alphaproteobacteria; order Acetobacterales; family Roseomonadaceae; genus Roseomonas; species Teichococcus cervicalis. Next base: position 2,578,350 of record NZ_JAUTAJ010000004.1, read on the forward strand.
CGCGGCATGGTCATCCGGGTCGGCGGCCAGGCGCTGCTCGAACTCGGCCAGCCGGGCGCGGGCCTCGCGCCCCTCGGCGGCCAGCTCCAGCGCGCTGCGCACGCCGGCGATCTCGGCATGGTTGCGGAGCTTCTCCGGCGCGTTCTCCACCACGGCCAGCGCCTGCTCCTCCTCGCCCAGCGCCATCAGGGCGCGGGCCAGGCCGGCGAGCGCCTCGGCATTCTCCGGCTCCTGCTGCGCCACGGCGGCGTAGATCTCGAGCGCGGCCTGGTGGTCGCCCTGCTCCACCGCCTGGCGGGCCTCGGCCAGCAGCTCGGCCGCCGGCATCTGCCCGCCCGCCAGCTTCAGCAGGGTCTCGACGAATTTCTTCAGCTCGGATTCCGGCAGGGCGCCCTGGAACAGATCGGCGATCTGCCCCTGCCAGAAGGCGACCACGGTCGGCACCGATTGCAGCGGCAGGCCCATCTGGGAGAGCTGCTGCACCAGGCCGCGATTCTGGTCGATGTCGATCTTGACCAGGCGCACCCGGCCCTGGGCGGCCTTGACCACCTTCTCCAGCGCGGGCGTCAGCGTCTTGCAGGGGCCGCACCAGGTGGCCCAGAAATCCACCAGCACCGGCACTTCGCGGCTGGCCTGGACCACGTCCTGCATGAAGCTGCGGGCGTCGCCATCCTTGATCAGCTCGGCGGCAGGGTTGGGGCGGTTGGGGTCGGTGATCACGTCCATGGGGAACCACTCCGGTCTTCCTGCCGCGCATAGATGCGCCGCGAGGCGCCATGCGCAAGGCGAAGACGGTGATAAGTCAGAACCATGGGATGAATTCGCGGCGCGGCGCCGCGTTGCAGCCCCGCCCCCGCCGTGTCGCGCAATCTGCGGGGCGCCGGCCCCCGCCGGCTCAGCCCTCGGGCAGGTCGAGCGGCTCCGGCGCATGGCCAAGCTCGCGCAGGAAGCGCAGCAGCCCCTCCGGCGCCAGGGCGGTGGAGGCGGTGTTCACCAGCGGGTGGACATGGATGCGCGGCGCTTCCAGCAGCATCCGGTCGATGGCGATGCGCACCCGGCCCGGCGGGCTGTTCACCATGGCCAGCGGGGTGACCGAGCCGGGGGTGACGCCGAGTTCCGCCCACAGCGCCTCGGCGCTGGCGAAGCTGGCGCGGGCGACGCCGAGCCCGCGCACCAGCGCATTGACCTTCACCTGCCGGTCGGATTCCAGCACCAGCAGCAGGAAGGGCCCCTCCCCCTTCGGCTGCAGGAACAGGTTCTTCACATGCAGCCCGGGCATGGCATCGCGCAGCGCCAGCCCGTCCGCCACGGTGAAGAGCGGCTTGTGCTGCAGCGTCTCGGCCGGGATGCCGAGCGCGGCCAGCCGCGCCAGCACCCCCTCCGGCGTCTCCGGCGGCCGGCCGGAGCGCAGCGGGGCCGTGGGCGGGGTCAGGTCGGGGGAGAGCGGCGCGCTGGACATGGGCCCCGTTCTAGGCGCGGCCCGGCCAGGGGGCCAAGGGGGTGCCCGGGAGGGCAACCCGCCAGGACCGGCCCCCGGCCCGGTCCGTTCAGTCCAGCTGGATGCGCGCGGCGCGGATGACGCCGCCCCAATTCTCCGTCTCGCGGTCGAGCCAGAGGCGGAAGGCCTCGCCGCCCTCGACCCGCGGCTCGCCGCCCAGCTCGGCGATGCGCGCGGCGATGGCGGGCTGCGCCAGGGCGTTGCGGAACTCACGCTCCCAGCGCGCCAGCAGGGCGGGGGGCGTGCCGCCGGCGGCCAGCACACCCTGATAGGTGCCGGAATCCTGCGCCGGCCAGCCCAGCTCGGCGAAGGTCGGCACCTGCGGCAGCGCCGCCAGCCGGCGCGGGCCGGAGACGGCGATGCCGCGCAGCTGGCCGCTGGTGACGAAGGGCTGGGTGGCCGTCGCGCCATTGATGATCATGTTCGCCTCGCCCGAGGCCACCGCCGCCAGGGCGGCCGAGCCGCCGCGATAGGGCACCGGCATCACCTCGGTCCCCCACTGCCCGGCCAGCACCAGCGCGGCCAGGTGGTTGGCGCCGCCGATGCCGGAGGTGGCGGCGTTGATCCGCCCCGGATTGGCCTTGGCATAGGCGACCAGCCCGGCCGCGTCCTGCGCCGGCAGGGAGGGATGCACCGCCACGATATAGGGCGCGTAGATCAGCATGGAGACCGGCGCCAGGTCGCGCTTCACATCGAAGGGCAGGCGCGTGAACAGGCTGGGCGCGGTGGCCAGGATGCCGGCATCGATCAGCAGCAGGGTGTGGCCATCCGGCGCGCTTTTCGCCACCGCATCGGCGCCGATATTGCCGGCCGCGCCCGGGCGGTTCTCCACCACCACGGTCTGGCCGATGCTGCGGGAGAGCTCCGGCGCCAGGATGCGGGCCAGGATGTCGGAGGTGCCGCCAGGCGCGAAGGGCACGATGACCCGCACCGTGTGGTCGAAGCCCGGCTGCGCGGCGGCCTGGCCTTGGCCTTGGGCCAGGGCCGGGGCCAGCGGCGCGAGCGCGCAGGCCAGGGCGGCGAGACCGGCAAGAAAGCGACGTTTCATGGAACGTTTCCCTGTTTGCCGGAGTCATATGATGACACGACATCTTCGTCGACCAAAAAAATGCACGGGCCTGAAATCGGGGGGTTGCAGCCTCACCGGCGGCGTGACATATCGCCGCCACGCCGGACGGCACCGCTGAGAAGCGGCCAGAACGGCGCAGACGACGGAATGCGGGCGTAGCTCAGGGGTAGAGCACAACCTTGCCAAGGTTGGGGTCGAGGGTTCGAATCCCTTCGCCCGCTCCAGTCGGACCTCCTTACAACCTGTCTGTTCTGACCGTGGCACCGCGCTGAGGCGCAGGGTTGCCGCGGTTTTTCGCTGTGGCCCTCAGGCTGCGGCTCCGGAACGAGGGCGGGTTTTCTCTCCAAAATGCCGGCGGCTCTTCAGACCTTGAAGGTTGGCCGAATTTGCCAACACGGTTTGACGCCTTGCTGCATCTGCGGTGCAACCTCCGCGCAAGGCAGGGCCGCAGCGCTATCCCTGCTTGCGCAGGGACCGAATGAACCGGGGGCCGGTTTCGGCGAAGCCTGTGGCCCGGCAGAACGCGCCCAAGTCCGGCGCATCCGGCGTGGTCATGATCTCCAGCTCGCCGCAGCCGGCGACGCGCGCAGCCTGCGCGGCCGCCTTCACCAGGAGCCGGCCAATGCCCTGCCGGCGCTCCTCGGGGCTGACCAGCAGCGTGCTGATCTGTGCCCTGGGGCGCGCCGCCTCGAGCGTGGCATACCAATGCATCACCACCAGGCCGCTGGGCGGCCCCCATTGCAGCGCCACCAGTGCCGTCGCGGAGGCCTGGCGCAATGCCACCAGCCGCTCGGCCAGATCGCGGGCCTCAATGGTGTAGCCGGCCGTCGCGAGCAGCTCGGCGAGGCCGGGCGCCTCGGTGGCGGTGGCAGCGCGGATCTCCAGACCGTAGCGTGATGTCACTCGTGCGATCCACAGATGGGGCGGCAGGCTAGCCCGGATCCGCCACGGCATGAAGCAGGGCCCGCCTCCCCGCCGACATCGCCGCGCCGGGCCAGGCGGAGGTGAACAGTCGGCAGGGGGAGCCATGCGCCTGTCGGGCGCTCACGGGCGCCGGCCGGATCCCCGGGCGGCGCCGGCCTCCTGGCCAGGTCGCGGCGCGGAGCCTCAGGCGCGCGGCGCGTAGGCCCGCATGAACACCCACACACCATGCCGGACGCGCTGTTCCGTCTCCTCCGGCGTGAGCGGGTCCAGGACACCCATGGCCAGCCGATGGGACAGGTCACCGATCCACAGGCTCGCCAGATCATCGGCCGCCTGGCCGTCATCCTCGACTTCGAGGGTGCCGCGGGTCACGGCGTCGGCGATGACCCCGCCCAGCAGCTTGCGCATCTGCCCCGGCCCCCCGTCATAGAAAGCCCTGCCAAGCTCGGGGTTCCGTGCGGCGGCGGCGGAGAGCTCATGGGCGACCGAGATCACGTGCGGCTTCAGCAGCTGGTCCAGGAAGCGGATACCGAACCGGACCAGCGCCTCCCCGAAGTCGCGGGAGAATTCCTCGGCGCTCAGGCTGTTGAGATGGGCGGAGAGCTGCTCGCCCTTCAGCCGCACGACCGCATCGAACAGCACCCTCTGGTCCTCGAAATACGCATAGACCGTCGTCTTCGACACCTGGGCCGCCAGGGCCACGGCCTCCATGGTCAGGCGCTCATATCCACCCCCCTCCAGCAGCGCATCGGCGGCCGCCAGGATGGCTTCGCGCTTCCTGGGGTCCTTCGGGCGGCCAGGAGCGCGTGCGGGGACGGGTCCTGGCTTTCGAGGCGACGGGCTCACGGCCGGATGATCCTTCGAGACAAGAAGATACTGTACATCACCGTTCAGTATATATAATGGACGCCGCCGTGCAGTAAACCTGCAGGAGCTGCCAGGCGGCATGGGCCGGCGCCTCGCCCCGAGGATCCGGCGGCGAGGTCGCGTCTGGTCCTGTGTCGCACAACCTCCTCCTCCGCAAGGTGATGAATGCCGCCTTTGGACCTCCCCCCGACCCGCCCCGGTCATCGGCGTTCCGGTCTGGCCTTGGCTGGCTCTGCGCTGCTTCCGCTTCTGCTGGCGGCCTGCGACGAGAAGAGCAACGGCCCCCCGCGGCAGCAGGCTCCCGCCGCCGTCACGGCCGTGACGCTCCGCCCCCAGGCGGTGGCGATGACCACCGAACTGCCGGGCCGCATCAGCGCCTGGCGCACCGCCGATGTGCGGCCGCAGGTGGGGGGCGTCATCCGGGACATTCTCTTCCGGGAGGGGCAGGAGGTCACCGCCGGCCAGCCGCTCTACCAGATCGAGCCGGCGAGCTATCAGGCCGCCCTCGACAGCGCCATCGCCGCCCAGCAGAAGGCGGAGGCGAGCGTGGCGTCCAACCAGCTCACGGTCAACCGCTACCGTCCCCTGGCACAGGCCGGCGCGGTGAGCCGGCAGGAGCTCGACAGCGCCGTCTCCAGCCTCCGCCAGGCCCAGGCCGATCTCGCCTCGGCCAAGGCCAGCGTCGAGACCGCGCGCATCAACCTGAACTATACAAGGGTCAATGCCCCGCTTTCCGGGCGCACGGGCCGCTCCTCCGTGACGCCCGGCGCCCTGGTGACCTCGGACCAGACGAATTCGCTCGTCACCATCACCCAGCTCGACCCGATCCATGTCGACGTCACGCAGGCCGCATCCTCGCTGCTGCGCCTGCGCCGGGATCTCGCGGCCGGCAGGGCGACCCGCGCCGGGGACGGGCAGCCGCAGGCCAGGCTCGTGCTGGAGGATGGCAACGAATACGAGCATCCCGGGACGCTGCAATTCTCCGAAGTGACGGTCGACCAGAACACCTCGACCATCACGCTGCGCGCCGTCTTTCCCAACCCCGACGGATTGCTGATGCCGGGCATGTATGTGCGGGAGCGGATCACGACGGCGATCCAGCACAGCGCCTTTCTGGTCCCGCAGCAGGGCGTGACACGCAACCAGCAGGGCCAGGCCATCGTCCAGATCATCCAGGATGATGGCACCGCCGAGAGCCGCGTCGTCACCGCCGACCGGACAGAGGGCAACAAATGGGTCGTCCTCGACGGCCTCCGGGAGGGTGACAAACTCATTGTCGAGGGCGGCCAGCGCGTCACCGCCGGCGCCAGGCTCCAGGTGACCATGATGAGTGTCGAGGAATTCGACCAGCGCAACGCCGCCCGCCGGTCGTCGGCGCGGTAGGAGGCGGATCCCCATGGCTCGCTTCTTCATCGACCGCCCGGTTTTCGCCTGGGTGCTGGCGATCATCACCATGCTGCTGGGCGGCCTGTCGCTCACCCAGATGCCGGTCGCGCAATACCCGTCCATCGCGCCGCCTTCGATCTCCGTCACCACCACCTATCCGGGCGCCTCGGCGGAGACGGTGCAGAACACCGTCATCCAGCCGATCGAGCAGCAGCTCAGCGGCCTCGACGGCCTGATGTATTTCTCCTCCGAGGCCACGAAGGACGGCAGCGTCACCATCACCCTGTATTTCGAGCAGGGCACGGACCCCGACACGGCCCAGGTGCAGGTGCAGAACAAGGTGTCGGCCGCGGAATCCCGCCTGCCGACCCAGGTGCGCAATCAGGGCGTGCGCGTCGCCAAGGCCGCCAAGAACTTCCTGATGGTCCTCGCCTTCTATTCCGAGGATGGCTCGATGAGCAGCCAGGCCATCGCGGATTTCGTGGCCTCGAACATCCAGGATGAGCTGAGCCGCACGAATGGCGTGGGCGACTACCAGCTGCTGGGCTCGCAATATGCCATGCGGATCTGGCTCGATCCCAACAGGCTGAACCAGTACAGCTTGATGCCGGGCGATGTGACCGCGGCCATCTCGTCGCAGAACGTGCAGATCGCCGCCGGCGAGATCGGCGCGCTGCCGGCCCGGCCGGGCCAGGAGCTGAACGCGACCATTATCGGCCCGTCCTATCTGACCACGGCAGAGGCGTTCGGCCAGATCCTGGTCAAGACGCAGACCGATGGCTCGCGTGTCCTGCTGCGTGACGTCGCGACGGTGGAGCTGGGCGGCGAGAGCTATTCGACCTCGGCCCGCTACAATGGCAGGCCGGCGGCCGGCATCGGCCTGAAGCTCGCATCGGGCGCCAATGCGCTCAATGCCGCGGAGAGTGTCCAGAACACCATCGAGAGCCTTCGCGCCTCCTTCCCCGCGGGTCTTCAGGTCGCCTACCCCTACGACACGACGCCCTTCGTCCGGCTCTCCATCGAGGACGTCGTCAAGACGCTCCTCGAGGCGATCCTGCTGGTCTTCCTGGTGATGCTGCTCTTCCTGCAGAACCTGCGGGCGACGCTGATCCCCACCATCGCGGTGCCCGTGGTGCTTCTCGGCACCTTCGCGGTGCTCCATCTGTTCGGCTATTCGATCAACACGCTGACCATGTTCGGCATGGTTCTCGCCATCGGCCTGCTGGTCGATGACGCCATCGTCGTCGTCGAGAATGTCGAGCGGGTGATGGCCGAGGAAAAGCTCTCCCCCCGGGAAGCGACACGCCGGTCCATGGACCAGATCACCGGCGCGCTGATCGGCGTGGCCATGGTGCTGGCGGGCGTGTTCTTCCCGATGGCCTTCTTCGGCGGTTCCACCGGCGTCATCTACCGGCAGTTCTCGATCACCATTGCCACCTCCATGCTGCTCTCGGTCGTCGTGGCCATCATCTTCACCCCGGCTCTCTGCGCGACCCTTCTGAAGCCGCATCATGGAGAGGGGCGCGGCTTTGCCCGGTGGTTCAACCGCAACTTTGAAAGGATGAACCGCGGCTATGTCCGGGGGGCGAGGGGGATCGTGAACCGTCCCCTGCGCTTCATGCTGGTCTATCTGCTCGTCATCGGCGCGATGGGCGTCACCTTCCTGCGCCTGCCCTCCTCCTTCCTGCCGGACGAGGATCAGGGCGTGATGTTCATCCAGGTGACGGCCTCGCCGGGGGCGACCGCCGAGCACACCGAGCGTGCCCTGACCGAAGTGCAGAATTACCTGCAGAATGACGAAGCCTCCCTGGTCGATGGTGCCTTCACCGTCGCGGGGTTCAGCCTCTCCGGCCGCGGCCAGAATGCGGGCATGGCCTTTGTCCGGCTCAGGGATTGGGGCCAGCGAAGGGGGGCACAGGACCATGTCCAGGCCCTGGCCGGCCGCATCATGGGGCATTTCTCGACCTACCAGGATGCGACGATTTTCGCCTTCGCACCGCCGGCCATTCTCGAACTGGGCAACGCCGCCGGCTTCGACTTCATCCTTCTCGCCGCGCCGGGGGCCGGCCACGAGGCGCTGATGCAGGCGCGCAACCAGGTGCTGGGCACGGCCGCGCAAAACCCCTCGCTGGCCGCCGTGCGCCCCAACGGACAAAGCGACGAGCCGCAATACAGGCTCAATATCGACTGGTCCCATGCCCGCGCGCTCGGCATCTCCGTCAGCGATGTGACGGACACCATCGCCGCCGCCTGGGGGCAGACCTATGTGAACGACTTCATCGATGGCGGGCGCATCAAACGTGTCTATGTCCAGGGTGATGCCCGTTCGCGCATGGACCCGTCGGACCTGACGCGCTGGTTCGTGCGCAACAGCCAAGGCGACATGATCCCCTTGTCGGCCTTTGCCAGTGGCGCCTGGAGCTATGGCTCGCCGAAGCTCGAGCGCTACAATGGCCGCTCCTCCATCGAGATCCTGGGCCAGGGCGCGGCCGGCGTCAGCTCGGGCGCCGCGATGGCCCTGATGGAGCAGATCGCGTCCAGCCTCCCGGAGGGATACTCCTTTGCCTGGACCGGCCTGTCCTATGAGGAAAAGCTCTCCGGCAGCCAGGCGCCCTTGCTCTATGCCATCTCGCTCCTGGTCGTCTTTCTCTGCCTGGCGGCGCTTTATGAAAGCTGGCCGATTCCGGTCGCCGTGATGCTGGTCGTGCCCCTCGGTATCTTCGGCGCCGTGCTGGCGACCTGGGGGCGCGGCCTGTCCAACGACATCTATTTCCAGGTTGGCCTTCTCACGACCATCGGCCTCTCGGCGAAGAACGCCATCCTGATCGTCGAATTCGCCAAGGAGAATTTCGACAAGGGCATGTCGCTGCTCGAAGCGGCGATGCACGCGGCGGAGCAGCGCCTCCGCCCGATCCTGATGACCTCGCTCGCCTTCACACTCGGCACGACACCCCTGGTCATCGCCAGCGGCGCCGGGTCAGGCAGCCAGAATGCCATCGGCACGGCGGTCGTCGGCGGCACGATTGCCGCGACCATCCTGGCGATCTTCTTCGTGCCGCTGTTCTTTGTCCTGGTGCTGAAGCTGTTCCGGGTGAAGCCCCTCCACGCCAAGGAGGAGACGTCGCCTCCTGCCACCCTGCCGCATCCGGCGCCGGGAGAGTGACATGAACCGCGCGATCCGCTCCCTTCCCCTCGCCGCGATGCTGCTCGCCGGCTGCAGCCTGGTGCCCGATTACATCCGGCCTGGCTCGCCCGTCCCGGAGGCCTGGCCTTCGGGGCCGGCCTATCGCACGCCGCCTGCCGCAGCGGCGGCCGCGGCCGACCCTGTGCGATCCGCCGATGCGATCGGCTGGCGCGAATTCCTGCGCGACCCGGCCCTGCAACGCCTGGTCGAGATCGCGCTCACCAACAACCGCGACCTGCGCATCGCCGCGCTGAACGTCGAAATCGCCCAGGCGAATTACCGGGCGCAGAGAGGCGATCTTTTCCCGGCGATCTCGGCCAGTGGCTCCGGCAGCTGGTCGCGCACGCCCGCCGATACGACCGCGCTGGGTGAGTCTCGCGGCAAGACCGCTGGCGTCACCTCGCGCTCCTACAGCGCCGGCATCGGCTTCACCTCCTACGAGATCGATCTCTTCGGCCGCCTGCGCGCGCAGACGCAGCAGACCTTCGAGCAGTATCTCGGTTATGAGGAAACACGGCGCAGCACGCAGATCTCGCTGATCGCCCAGGTCGTGAATGCCCATCTGACACTGGTGGCCGATCAGGAATTGCTGGAGCTGACGCGCCAGACGCTTGCAAGCCAGGAGGAGTCCTTCCGCCTGACGCAGCTGAAATATGATCGCGGCAGCGAGACCGAACTCACCCTGGAGCAGGCCAGGACCGCGGTGGATACGGCGCGCGCCAATCTGGCGGAATACACGCGCTCCGTGGCGCAGGACGAGAACGCGCTTGCCCTCCTGCTCGGCCAGCCCGTGCCGAAGGATCTGCCCAGGACGTCGCTGGACGACAATGCGGCCCTTGCCGAACTGCCGGCCGGCCTTCCATCGGAAGTGCTGCTGCGGCGGCCCGATGTGATGGCAGCCGAGCACAACCTCATCGCCGCCAATGCGAATATCGGTGCTGCCCGTGCCGCTTTCTTCCCCTCTGTGACCCTGACGGCGAATGCCGGCAGTGCGAGCACGAGCATCCAGCGTCTCTTCGCCCCCGGCTCTTCCAGCTGGAGCTTTGCGCCCTCGATCAACATCCCCATCTTCAGCGGCGGGACGAACGAGGCCAATCTGGACAGGGCGAAGGCCGAGAGGAATGTCTATGTCGCGACCTACGAGCAGACCATCCAGACGGCCTTCAAGGAGGTGGCCAACGCGCTTGCGGCACGGGGGACCTACGATGACCAGATCGCTGCGACGCAATCCCTGGTGGACTCCTATCGCCGTTCCTACAGGCTGTCCGAAATGCGCTTCCGGCTTGGATCGGGCGACTATCTCTCCACGCTCGATGCGCAGCGCTCGCTCTATTCGGCCCAGCAGTCGCTCATCGCGCTGAGAGCCGCGAGAGCGCAGAATCTGGTCACGCTCTACAAGGTTCTCGGTGGCGGGGTGACGGAACGTGCCGACGCCACCACGGCGGCGCTCTCGCACAGCAGGTGATCCACGCAGCATGCCGTCGATACCGCAGGCAAGGGCATCCTACGCGAGGGTCCGTTGCCGGTGCCAGGAGCCGCCATCTGTCACCCGCCTTGCGGCGAGGGCGCGCGATGCTGCGCCATCGCGGCCTTTGGGCAATCGTCAGCGGATCTCCACGGGCTGCATTCCGGCGCTGAGGTCCCGTGACCGCGGCGCGTCGATTCGAGGCGCCTCGAACATGCTTCAAAGGGCGGCGCAGGGCGGGCGAAGCCGAGCCGCTCTGGCAGATTCCTTCAGCGCGGGGTGGGGTCCGAGGGCATCCAGCACCGCCGACGGCAAGGGCGCATGGCTGGGCGATGGCGGCGGCATCGCCCCGGCGGACCGGGCAGCGCCCGGCACGGGGATGGCGGGGCTGGCCCGCATCACATGAGTTTCCGTGTGTTCCCGCGCCGCGCATCCCGCATCAGAGAGTGTTCGCCCCCGGCTTCATTCCCGGCGGCAGCCGGACCTTCCAGGCAATCCGCCTTGTCCTGATCAGGACCTTGCGCCAGGCGCCGTCCTGTCGCCGCAGGCCGATCGCGGCCTGGCGTCACGGGTCGCGATGGCGGTTGCGCGTCAGGAAGAAGGACAGCGCGGCGATGACCAGCGCGCAGGACGCGCCGAAGGCCGCGATATCCGTGCCCCCTTCCCAGGCCACGGCCTCGCCCAGGAACATGACGGCGAGCACCGCGATCACCACCCCGACCAGATTGCTCTTGAGATCCTCGAGCCCCGCGAGGCGCAGCCAGGCCGGGATCCGGATCCGGTCATCGACGAACAGCGTGTAGAGGCCGATGCCGATGATGTAGAGGGCGATGCCGATCAGGAAGACGTCCACCGCCTCGATCACCCGCACCGCGAGGAGCTTCACCATCCTCGGGCTCAGCTCCGGATGCAGCAGCAATTCGGCCAGCAGCGAGAGCATGGCGACGCATTGGCAGAGGATGAGCACGACGGAGCAGAGCAGCGTCATGGCGAAGGGAAGCACCATGATGAAACGGCTGGCGGCCAGGATGCGCGAGATCATGGGGTCTCCTTGTTGCCGGCGCGGCCGCAGCCTGCGCGCCCCGCCTCCGGGCGGGAGCGCGCCAGGCCAGGGGGTCAGCGGCCCGGCGGCCGCTCCGGCGGGATCTCGCCGGGGCGGTAATTCGGCAGGCCGCTGGCCGGCAGGATGGCGATGACCGCCAGCCCCGCCATCAGCAGCAGGCCGAGCTTGAGCGCGCGCAGCCTCGCCTCGGTGTTGACGCGCACCGCCTCGGCCACCTGCTCCGGCGTGGCGGTGGTGTTGCTCAGCGCCGCCATCAGCCGGTCATTGCTGACGAAGTTGATGCTGTCGAGATTGACCTGCGCCTGCAGCTCCGGCGTCAGCAGCGGGCTGGCCGCCACGCGGCCCAGCACCGCGGTGCTCAGCAATCCCACCACCAGCGCGCCCGACACCGCGGTGCCGACGGCGGAAGCCAGATTCTGCGTGGTGCCGCGCAGCGAGCCGACATCGCTCGCCAGCTCCTTGGGCGAAGCGGTGACCAGGACGTTGAACAGCAGCGTCACCAGCGCGCCCTGGCCGATGCCGAACAGGATCAGCCCCGCCAGCACCGGCCATTCGTTCCAGTCATTGCGCACCACGAAGGCGAGCCAGAGCAGCGCGACGGTGCACAGCAGGAAGCCGGCCCGGCCGATGGTGCGCGGCGAGGCCTTGTCATAGACGCCGACCACCAGCATCGCGGTGAAGAACACCGTCAGGTTGAAGGGCAGCATCGCCACCGCCGTGGCGATGGGCGACCGCCCCTGCACGATCTGGATGTAGAGCGGCACGAGGAAGTTCAGCGCCGCCTCCAGCGCCACCACGACGAAGAGCGCGTAGACGGCGCTGCGCTCCTGCGGCGAATCCAGCACCTCGAGCGCCAGCAGCGGGGTGCCGCCGCGCGCCTTCACCCGGTGCGTCCAGAGCAGGAAGGCCTGGCCGAGCACGATGCCCAGGATGATCATCACCGGCGCCGGCGACAGGCCGAGCAGGCTGAAGGGCGCGGCCGGCCTGGCCCAGCCCAGCCCCCAGCCATTCAGGTTGTTGAAGCCGAAGCTGATGCAGATGATCGCGGCGGCGGCCAGCACGACGCCGGGCAGGTCGATCCGCACCGCGGCATTGGGCGGCGAGGGCCGGAGGCGCAGGCTGGCCAGGAAGGCGATGCCGGAGGCCACGATGAGGATGCCGAAGGAGGGGCGCCAGCCGATGGTGGTGCCGAGGATGCCGCCCACCAGGAAGGCCAGCACCCCGGCCGCCGCGCGGGCGGAGCCGAGCGCGCCGACCGCCGTCGCCTGCTGCCGGCCGCTGTAATTCTCGGCGATCAGCGCCACCAGGCAGGGCACGATGACCGCGGCGGACAGGCCGCACAGCGCCTGCGCGGTGATCATCAGCGTGGCGTTCGGCGTCACCGTCATCAGCACCTGCGCCACCAGGAAGGCGAGGATGGCGGAGCGGAACACCGTGGCCGGGCCGAAGCGCTGCGACAGCTTGGCGCCCAGCATCACGAAGCCCGCGACCAGCATGCCATAGGCGACGATGCCCGTGGCGATGGTGGTGGGCGGGACGTTGAAGCTGGCCACCATGCCGCCCAGCGCCACCGGCAGCGAGGCCACGTTGAACGACATGATCATCTGGCCGAGCACGATGGCCACCAGCGGAACCCAGCTTTCCCGGGTCTCGGTCTGCGGTTTCTCCACAGCCATGTCCATGATCGAATGCCCTCCGGCCTGCCGCAACGCCGATGCGGCTCGGGGTCTAAGCGGGTTTGGACACCAGCAGGTCCAGGCCGAGCTGGTGCGACAGGAAGCGCGCCACCTTCTGGCCGCGCACGCTGTTGCCGGCGCGGTCGAGGCGCGGCGCGAAGGTGCCGAGCCCGCCCTTGCCGGGCGAGACGGTGACGATGCCGCCGCCGATGCCGCTCTTGCCCGGCAGGCCGACCTCGTAGAGCCAGTCGCCGGAGGTCTCGTAGAGGCCGGCGGTGATCATCACCGCCAGCGCGTAATGGCACGCCTCCGCGCTGATGACGCGCTGCCCGGTGACGGGGTTGACCCCGCCATCGGCCAGCGTCGCGCCCATCACCGCCAGATCGCAGGCGGTGACCTCGAGGCAGCATTGCCGGGTGTAGAGATCGGTCGCCTCGACGGGGTCGGAGAAGATGCGGTTCAGCCCCTGCAGCGCATGGGCGATGCCGCGATTGCGGAAATTGGTCGCCGTGGCGTTGCGGTAGGTCTCCTCATCGAGCCGCAGGCTGCGGCCGGCGAAGCCGGACAGACCCTCCTGGATGAACCGCCATTTCTCCGCCTCGGAGCGTCCCGGCACCAGGCTGGTCGTCGCGATGGCGCCGGAATTGACCATCGGGTTGGTGCGACCGCCGGCGCTGAACTCGATCGCCGCCAGCGAGTTGAACGGAAAGCCGGTGCTGTTGACGCCGAGCTTGTCGCGCGCCGCGGCCGGCCCCTCGACATCACAGACCAGCGCGAAGAGAAAGGGCTTCGAGACGCTCATGATGGTGAAGGGCACCTCGACGTCGCCCACGGCGAAGACGCGGCCGCTGGTGCCGGCGATGGCGATGCCGAAGCGGTCGGGCTGCATCGCCGCCAGGGCGGGATAGACGGTGGAGACCTCGCCCTCCGTGTCATGCCGGTAGCGGTCATAGGCCGCCTCGACCAGGCGCCGGACCGGCTCCTCCCCGGGCAGCTGGCCGGTGGAGACATAGTTGTAGCCATCATCGGGATTGCTGGCGCGCGATGCCACGGTGTCCATGGTCGATCCTCGCAGCTGTGATTCAGCCCGTACGCTTCCTGCCCGCGCCCGACAGCAAAGTTGCGATCGAGGCGCCGTCCGGTATCGAGCGGCCCGTGCAACGAACGCTGCTCTGCGCCCCGCCGGGGGTCAAGCGGAAAGCGGGATGGCTTGATCACAAGCGGGAGTAATGCGATGCATCATGGCCGGATCGTCCGGCCGATGCGCTCCACCATCTCCTCGAAGAAGGGGTTGGAGGACATGCGGATCAGCCCGTCCAGCGGCACGCGCAGCGCCGCCCGCTCGCCGCGCGGCGCGATGGTGCCGAGCTCGACGCCGAAGCCTTCCTCCGCCGGGTCGGGCGCCATGCCGTAGAGCGGATCGCCCTGCGGGAAGGGCAGCGCCACATGCGAGAGCGAGTAGACGCCGACCGGCCAGCGCGCCCGCACCGGCAGGTCACGGAACTCCCGCGAAGCCGGCTCGGTCACCCGCGCCACCAGCGCGCCGCTGCCGGAGGCGTCGTTGCGCACCACGACGGTGCGGTAGGGCCGGCCGGCCGGCGGCAGGATGCGGTCGATCGCCGTCTGCGAGGCCGGGCTGAACAGGATCGCCAGCTTGCTGTCGCGGTTGATGTCGAACAGCACCAGCTCGCTGCCATTGGCCGGCAGCCGCGCATAGAGCGTGTCGATGATGGCGGGTGTGCTGACGGTGAAATCCAGCACCGACTGGAAGGTCAGCACCGGCGGCAGCGCGCCCAGCCCCTGCTGCCGCGCGCGGCGTTCCAGCTGGCCGCGCAGCGCCTGGGTCAGCCGCCAGGACTGGCGCGCGCCATTCACCGGGAAGGAATTGTACTTGAACGGATTGAACTCGGCGATGATGGACAGCCAGGCGGCCTTGGCGAAGCTGGGCAGCAGCGCCGGCAGGCCCGACAGCCCGGCGAAGCGGGCGAATTCGGTGATGCCGATCATCGGCGAGATCAGCACCAGCTGGTCCGGCCGCGGCAGGCGGGGATCGTCCAGCGCCTCCAGCGCGTGCTTCAGGGCCAGCGCCCCGCCATTGCTGAAGCCCACCAGATGCAGCGGCCCTTCCGGCTGGCGGCGGCGCGCCTCACGCACCGCCAGATGCGTGGCCGCCATCCAGTCCTCCCACACCGCATCGGTCAGCCCGGCCGGCACGGTGCCATGCCCCGGCATGCGGATGCCGAGCGCGAGGAAGCCGCGCGCCTGGTAGAAGCGGGCGATGTGGCGCAGGCTGTAGGGCGAATCCGTCAGCCCGTGCAGCAGCACCACGGCGCCGCGCGGCGGGCCTTCCGGCTCCAGCACATAGGAGCGGTTCCAGTCCTGGCGGAAGCGTGCGGGATGGATCGGGCTGCCCTCGAAATAGCGGTTCAGCGGCGTCCGTTCCTCCGGTTCCAGCCGCGCCGTCACCTGGCGCCGCACCGTCTCGAACAGCGCCTCCTCGGCCGCCAGATAGTCGGACCAGCGCATCGCCTCGATCCGCGCCGCCGGCAGGTCCTCCGGCACGAAGACGTGCCAGGCCTGCAGCGCCGGCCCGCGCTGCGTCTGCCAGACGCGCAGGCCGAGCAGCCCGATGGCGATGCCCAGCAGCAGGACCAGCAGGTTGCGCGCCAGGCGCAGCAGCCGCCGGCGCGCCGGTGGCGGGGCGGCGGCGGGGCCACGGCCGGGGGTTGTCCCCTGGGTGGTCCCTGGGGGTGCCGGCGGGGTCCTCATCCGGCGTCCGGCGCCATGCGGATCGATTGCGGCGCGACCACCTCGAAGGGGCGCGCCTCATGCGCCGGCTCCCGCCGCCGCCAGGCCAGCAGCAGGGCGCTGCCGGCCAGCAGCGCGGTGGCGGCCGCCATCAGGTAGAGCGCGCCATGGATGTCCAGCGCGCCCATCATCCAGGAGGCGGCGAGCGGCCCGCAGGCCGAGCCGATGCCGCTGATCAGGATGGTCTGGCCGCTGATCGCCGGCATGCTCTCCGCCGGCATCGCATCCATCGCGTGCGAGACGCTCACCGGGTAGAGGGTGGACATGAAGCCGCCGAGCAGCGCCGCCAGCGGCAGGATGCCGGCGGGGCTGCGCGGCGCGACGCCCAGCAGCAGCGCGGTCGCCGCCAGGCCGGCCGCCAGGGCGGCCAGCAGAAGGCGCCGGTCGACCCGGTCGGACAGCTGGCCGACCGGGATCTGGAAGGCCAGGCCGCCCAGCACGGCGGTGAGCATGAACAGCGAGATGAAGCCCTGCGAGATGCCGTTCACCAGCATCCAGGCCGGAACCACGGCGTAGAAGATGGCGCCGACCATGCCGGCGACGCAGCAGCCCAGCACGCCGAGCGGCGCCGCCCGCAGCAGCGCGCCCGGCGGCAGCTTCGCCACCGGGCGCAGCAGCGGCGGCTCGGCATGGGTGGTGCTGACGATCACCATGGCCAGGCCGAACAGGGCCAGGATGATGCTGAAGGGCAGCGCGCCCTCGACCGGCAGCGCCGCGACCAGCAGCTGCCCCACGGCCAGCGCCAGGAAGGTGCCGACCATGTAGGTGGCGAAGACCCGGCCGCGCAGCGCCGGCGGCGCCTTGGCGTTCAGCCAGCTTTCCGTGGTCACGAAGAGCCCGGCGCAGCCATAGCCGATCGCCGCGCGCAGCAGGCTCCAGGCGGCCAGGTCGACCAGCGCCGACAGCAGCGCCGTTGCGGCCATGACAATGCCGGCGAAGGCCGCATAGGATCGGATATGGCCAATTCTCCGCAGCAGCCCCCCGCAGTGGATCGCTCCGATGGTGAAGCCGACGAAATAGGCGCTCATCACCAGCCCCTCGAAGGCCGGGTCGAAGGCTTCCAGGCCGAGGCGCAGGGAGATGACCGTGGTGAAGAAGCCGTTCGCCAGCTGCACCAGGCTGGTGGCGAGGATCAGGGCACCGAGTTGGGCGCGCATCAGGACCTCCTGCGTCGGGGCGTCGTTCATGCCGCTGGGCCGGGCTGAGATGCGGCCGGGATATCCGCCCTGGCAATTGGCGCGATGAGGACGCACGGGCTGCTGCCGCCGCTGCTCGGCCTCGCCGCCATCGTGCTGCTGCTGGCGGGCCTCAGCGCGGCGGCGCCGCTGATGGCGCCGCTGAGCTTCGCGCTCTTCCTCATCGCCGCCGCGCAGCCGCTGCAGGCGCGGCTGGAGCGCCGGCTGCCGCGCGCCCTGGCGCTGCTGGTCACGCTGCTCGGCATCGTCGCGGTGATCGGCGGCTTCTGCCTGCTGGCGGTCTGGGCGGTCAGCCGCGCCGGCTGGTGGGTGACGGAGAATGGCGCGCGCATCCTGGCCCTGTACAGCACGGCGACGGCGCTGCTCGATTCGCAGGGCCTCGACATGGCCGCCGCCCTGGCCGGGCAGCTCGACATCGCGCTGGCGCTGCGCACCGCCCGCAGCCTGGCCGGCTATCTGCAGGGCTTCGTCAATTTTGTCGTGCTGATGCTGATCCTGGTGCTGCTGGGCCTGCCCGAGGCCGGGCCGATGGCAAGCAGGCTGGCGGCGCTGGGCGGCGCGGCGCGGCGCGCGGCGCTGCTGCGGGTGGGCCACGCCGTCGCGCGGCAGTTCCAGCGCTATCTGCTGGTGCGCACGGCGATGAGCCTGGCCACCGGCCTCGCCGTCTATGCCATCGCCTGGGCGTTCCGGCTGGATCTGGCGCTGGAATGGGGCGTGCTGGCCTTCGTGCTGAACTACCTGCCCTTCATCGGCCCGCTGGTCGCCACCGTGCTGCCCACCCTGCTGGCGGCGGTGCAGTTCCATTCCTTCGCGGCGGCGGCGCTGGTCATGCTGGCCATGATCGCGGTGCAGAACCTGATCGGCAGCTATGTCGAGCCGCGCGTCGCCGGCAGCGCCCTGGCCATCTCGCCCTTCATCGTGCTGCTCTCCGTGCTGCTCTGGACCTATCTCTGGGGCATCCCCGGCGCCTTCCTCGGCGTGCCGATCTCCATCGCCCTGGTCGAGGGCTGCGCCGCGGATCCGCGCAGCCGCTGGTTCGCCGCCATGCTCTCCCCCGGGGTCGACGAGGCGGCGGATCGCTGACCGCACGGCTCAGCCGGCCGGGCTGTCGGCGGCGACGGCGCGCGGCCGCGCGACGCGCCCGGACGCCGCGGCGACCGGGCCGCGGCGGGCGGCGCGGGGCAGGGTGCGCGGGGCCGGTCTGCGCGTCACGCGCCCTCCCCTCCTCCCGGCCCGGCGCGCCGCGGCCGCGCCTTCAGCCGCGCCCGCGCCGACTGGATCATCACATAGAGGGCGGGGATCAGCAGGATGCCGGCCAGGGTGCCGAGCAGCAGGCCGCCGAACAGCGTCATGCCGATGGCGCGGCGGCTGGCCGCGCCGGCGCCGGTGGCGATGATCAGCGGCACCACGCCGAGCACCGAGGCGAAGGCGGTCATCAGCACCGGGCGGTAGCGCTGGCCGACCGCCTCGGTCGCCGCGTCGCGGACGCCCAGGCCCTCGCGGTGCCGGGTCTGGGCGAATTCGACGATCAGGATGGCGTTCTTCGCCGCCAGGCCGATCAGCAGCACCAGACCGATCTGCGCATAGATGTTCAGCGGGATGCCGGCGAGCCGCAGCGCCAGCAGCGCGCCCAGCAGCGCGACCGAGACCGAGAGGATGACCGAGCCGGGCACGCTCCAGCTCTCATACTGCGCCACCAGGAACAGGTAGGTGAAGACCAGCCCGAGCGCGAGCACGATCAGGGTCTGGTTGCCGATGCCGCGCTCCTCCAGCGAGATGCCGGTCCATTCGAAGCCGAAGCCGGCGGGCAGGCTCTGCGCCGCCACCGCCTCCATCGCCAGCAGCGCCTCGCCGCTGCTGCTGCCCGGCGCGGCCTGGCCGTTGATCGAGGAGGCGGGGAACAGGTTGTAGCGGGCGATGGCGTTGGGGCCGAAGGCGGTGTCGAGCGAGACCAGGGTGCGCAGCGGCACCAGCTCCCCCGTCTCGCCACGCACATGCAGGCGCTGGATGTCCTCGATGCGGCCGCGGAAGCGCGGCTCGTCCTGCAGCCGCACCTGGTAGACGCGCGAGAGCATGTTGAAATCATCGACATAGGCGGAGCCGAGATGCGCCTGCAGCGTGGCGAAGATGGCGGCGGGCGAGATGCCGAGGATCTGCGCCCGCTCGCGGTCGATGCCGAGGAAGACCTGCGGCACATCGGCGCTGAAGGTGGAGAAGACACCCGCCAGCTCCGGCGCCTGGTTGGCGCGGTAGAGCAGCGCGCGCGTCGCCGCCGCCAGATCCTCCTGGCTCTGCCCGGCGCGCGCCTGCAGGCGGAAATCGAAGCCGCCGGTGGTGCCGAGGCCCGGAATGGCGGGCGGGGCGAAGGCCATGATCGTGGCCGCCGGCAGGGTGGCGAAATGCCGCCGCAGCCGCGCCAGGATGCCGTCGCTGCTGAGCGCCGCCCCCGGCCGCTCCGACCAGGGGGCGAGGGCGGCGATCACCATGCCGGTCTCCGACCCGGCGGCGCCGAGCATGCTGAAGCCGGCGATGCCGACGACGTCGCGCACCCCGGGGGTGGCGCGCAGCACCTGCGTCACCTCCTCCAGCACGGCGCCGGTGCGCTCGAGCGAGGCGGCATTGGGCAGCTGCACATTCACCATCAGGATGCCGGTGTCCTCATTCGGGACGAAGCCGGTGGGCAGGCTGCGGAACAGGCCCTGGGCGAGGACCAGGACGGCCAGCAGCAGCGCCAGCACCAGCCAGAGCCGGCGCATGAGGCGCAGCAGCAGCGCCACATACCAGGCGCGGGAGCGCTCCAGCCCGGCCTCGAAGGCGCGGAAGAAGCGGCCCCTGTCCGGCCGCGGCGGGCGCAGCATGAGGGCGCAGAGCGCCGGGCTCAGCGTCAGCGCGTTGATGGTGGAGAAGCCGATGGTGACCAGGATGGTGACGGCGAATTGCCGGTAGAGCTGGCCGCTGATGCCGCCCATCAGCGCCACCGGCACGAACAGCGCGCCGAGCACCAGGGTGGTGGCGACGATCGGGCCGGTGACCTGCAGCATGGTGCGGTGCGTCGCCTCGGCCACGGGCAGGCCTTCCGCCATCATCCGCTGCACATTCTCGACCACGATGATGGCATCGTCCACCACCAGGCTGATCGCCAGGATGATGGCAAAGAGGGTGATGGTGTTGGCCGAGTAGCCGGCCATGTAGAGCACCGCGAAGCCGCCGATCAGCGAGACCGGGATGGTCAGCGTCGGGATCAGCGTGGCGCGCCAGTCCTGGAGGAACAGCCAGGTCACCAGCACCACCAGCAGGAAGGTGATGGCGAGGGTGACGATGATCTCGCGGATCGTCTCGGTGACCTGCGCCGTCATGTCGAAGGCGATGGTGTAGGCGGTGTCGTCGGGGAATTGCGGCGCCATCCGCGCCAGCTCGGCCCGCACCGCATTCGCCACCGACAGCGCGTTGGCATCCGGCGACTGGTAGATGATCAGCGTGGCGCTGGGCTGGCCGTTGAAGCGGGAATGCGAATCATAGGATTGCGCGCCGAGCTCGACCCGCGCCACGTCGCGCAGCCGGACGATGCCGCCCAGCGCGTTGGTGCGGATGACGATCTCGCCGAACTCCGCGGGCGTCGCCAGGCGGCCGCGCGCCATCACCGTCATCTGGATCTGCTGCCCTTCCGGCGCCGGGGCGGAGCCGATCAGCCCGGCCGAGGCCTGGGCGTTCTGCGCCCGGATCGCCGCCATCAGGTCGGCCGCGGTGATGCCGAGCGCCTGCATGCGGTCCGGATCCGTCCAGATGCGCATGCTGTAGATGGGCCCGAAGATCTCCGCCGCGCCGACGCCGGCGATGCGGGAGAGGGTGTCGCGGATGTTGATCGCGGCGAAATTGCTGAGGAAGATCTCGTCCTGGCTGCCGCCCGGCGAATAGACGGTGACGCCCATCAGCATGCTGGTGGAGCGGCTGCGCACCGAGACGCCGGTCTGCGTCACCGCCGGCGGCAGGCGCGGCGTCGCCAGCGCCACGCGGTTCTGCACATTCACCTGGGCGATGGCCGGGTCGGTGCCCACCGCGAAGGTGACGGTCAGGGTGTAGCCGCCATTGTTGGTGCTGGAGGAGGACATGTAGAGCATGTCGTCCACGCCATTGACCTGGTCCTCGATCGGCGCGCCGACGCTGTCGGACATCACCTGCGCATTGGCGCCGGGATAGCTGGCGGAGACCTGGATCTCCGGCGGCGTGATGGGCGGGAACTGCGTCACCGGGATCTGCGTCAGCGCCAGCAGCCCGGCCAGCACCATCACCACCGCGATCACCATGGCGAAGCGCGGCCGGTCGATGAAGAAGCCGGACATCACGGCGCGACGGCCTGCGTCACCCGGACCTGCTGGCCCGGCCGCGCATTCTGCAGCCCCTGGACCACCAGCCGCTCGCCGCCCGCCAGCCCCTCCTCGACCAGCCAGCCCTGGCTGATCTGCGCGCCGGTGCGGATGCGCCGCAGCGCCACGCGGTCCTCGGCATCGACCAGCAGCACGAAGCGGCCCTCGCGGTCCAGCTGCACCGCGCCGACCGGCACGACGATGCCGCGCCGCGGCGCGGCGGCACGGATGACCACGGTGACGAACTGGCCCGGGATCAGCAGCGCGTCGGGATTGGCGAAGCGCGCCCGCACGGCGATGGTGCCGGTGCGCGGGTCCACCTCATTGCCGGCGAACTCGATCTCCCCCTGCAGCGGATAGTCCTGGCCGTTCGACAGGCGCAGGCGCGGGACATGCGCACCGGCCAGGGCGGCGGCGTCGTGGCCGCTGGCGGCGCGCAGATCGAGGATGGCGCGGTCGCTCACCGAGAACACCACCCGGATCGGGTCCAGCTGCACCACCCGCGCCAGCGCGCCGGAGGAAGGGCCGACAAGGCTGCCGATGGCGAAGCCGGCGACGCCGATCTGGCCGCTGATCGGCGCGCCGATGATGGTGTAGCCGAGATTGATCTCGGCCTGGCGCAGGCCGGCCTCGGCGCCGAGCACGGCGGCCTCGGCGCTGGCGCGCGCCGCCTGGTTCTCCTCCAGCACCGCCTGCGACACCGTGTTGGACTGGCGCAGCTGCAGGCTGCGCTGCAGCCGCGCCTCGGCCTCGCGCAGCACGGCGCGCGCGCCGGCGAGATTCGCCCGGGCGGCGGCCAGGGCCGCCTCATAATTGCCCGGCTCGATGCGGAACAGCGCCTGGCCTTCCTGCACCATGCCGCCCTCGGCGAAGGGCCGGGATTCGATGAAGCCCTCGATCCGGGCGCGGATGTCGACGGCGTTCACCGCCTCCACCCGGCCGACGAATTCGGCCGCCGGCGCGATCTCCCGGGGCTGCGCGGTCAGCACCCCGACGGCAGGCAGGGGCGCCTGGGCCAGCAACACCAGGCTGCCGAGCAGCAGCAGCAGCGGCCGGGCGCGGCGGAGGGCCGGGGAGGCGGGCCGCCGCGGCGGGCCCGGGCGGGGGCCATGCCGCGCGCCATGTGGGCCGGTGGCGTCCGGGAAGGGGGACATGCGCGCCCTGCCCGTCAGGGCGCCGGATCCGCCTCGCCCGGGGCCGGCGCAGGGTCGGGCGCGGAGGGCCGGCCGGCCGATCCGATCCCGCCGGTGGCGCCGCGTCCCTGCCCGCCAGACATCAGACCCCTCATGGCATCCCCCCCCATCGGTTCTGGCCGGCGCCATGCGCGCCCTTGGCTGCCTCTGGCGTGTCGGTGCCCCAGGGTGCGCTGCGGCGCAGCGAGGCGGACATGACCGGCAGCGAGGCGCTGGCGGAATGATGGCACCGGGTCTGAAGCCCGCGTTAATGAACTCGGTTCACGATGCGGCGATACGGAGCCAGGCCGCCGGGCCGCCGGTCCGGCAGGGCCGGCGCGGCCGCCCGCCGGGGGAGGCACCGCCCTGCCCCTGGCGCCGCCCGGGCGCGGTGGCGAAGCGCTGGCGCGGAGGCCGGCCCTTCCGGTGCCGCCGCCGATCGGGCCGGCGCGGCGCGCCGGCGCCGGCCTACAGCAGATCCTCGATCCGGATCGGCAGCTTGCGGATGCGCCGGCCCGTGGCGTGGAACACCGCATTCGCCACCGCCGCCGAGGCGCCGACCATGGCGACCTCGCCCAGCGACTTCAGGCCGAGGCTGTTGAACAGCGGATCCGGCTCGTCGACGAAACCCACATCGATCTCGCCGATATCGGCATTCACCGCGATGACGTATTCCGCCAGGTCGTTGTTGAGGAATCCGCCATGGCGCGGATCGGTCTCCGTCGCCTCGCGCAGCGCGTGGCTGATGCCCCAGACGACGCCGCCGCGCAGCTGGCTCGCCGCCGTGCGCGGGCTGATGACGCGGCCGCAATCGGCGATGCTGACCACCCGCGGCACCCGCACCCGCCGCGTGCCCGGCTCGACCCGCACCTCCACGAAATGCGCGACGTAGCTCATCGTCGTGTAGTCCGGATAGGCCGGGCCGGTGACGGCATAGCCGCCGGCGCGCATGCGGGCGAGCGCCGAGGCATCCTGGCCCGGGCCGAGCTTGCGACACCTCGACCTCCAGGTAAGGCCGGCGCACCGCGGCGATCTGCTGGTGCAGCGTGCCGGGGATGCGGCGGCCATCCAGCAGCTCCGCCACCGCCGCGCGCATCCGCGCCACCGCCTGGACGACCAGCGGCAGCGCGCTCGCGGACCCCCAGGAACCGGCGGTGAGATGCTGCGGCGCCGCCGTGGTGTCGCCGATCAGCACCTCCAGCCGGCGGTCGTCGACCCCCAGCTCGCGCGTCAGCACCGCCGCCAGCGCGGTGCGCAGCCCCTGGCCGAATTCATGCCCCGCCACGGCGAAGCGCGTGCTGCCATCGGCGCGGATGCGCAGCGTGGCGACGGCCGGATGGATCAGCGTCGGATACAGGCCGCAGGCGACCCCCCAGCCGATCTGCGTGCCATCCGGCGCGGTCATCGAGCCGGGCGCGGCGCTGCGGCGCGCCCAGCCGAAGCGTTCGGCGCCGAGGCGCAGGCAGTCATTGAGGAAGCGCGAGGAAAGCGGCCGGCCATTGTGCACATCGATGCGCGTGTCATGCGCCATGCGGAACTCGACTGGATCGCGGCCCAGGCGATAGGACAGCTCGTCCACCGCGCCCTCGAAGGCGAAGCAGGCGGGATGCTCGTAGGGCGCGCGCATATGGCCCGGCGCCTGGGTGTCGATGCGCAGATTGGCGGCGCTGCCATGGTAGTTGGCGATGCCGTAGAGCCGCATGGCGCCTTCATGGTACTGGCCGGCGGGAAAGCCGCCGCGACGCGAATTCTGCTGCTCCACCGCATAGTGCACGCCGACCATGCGCCCGGCGGCATCGGCGCCGAGGCGGATGCGGTGCCGGCTATGCGGCCGGAAGGTGGCCAGGTGGAAGATCTGCCCGCGCGGCATGACCAGCTTCACCGGCCTGCCGGTTAGAATGGCCGCGCGCGCCACCAGCGCGGTCTGCCGTTGCACCCAGCCCTTCTGGCCGAAGGCGCCGCCGACCGTCGGGCTCTTCACATCGATGATCGCCGGGTCGAGGCCCAGCGTGCGCGCCACCGCCACCTTGATCGCCCCGGCATTCTGCGACCCCTCATGGATCAGCAGCCGGCCCTCGGCCCAGACCGCCGTGGTCGAGAGCAGCTCGATCGGGTTGTGGTGCTGGGCCGGCGAGTCATAGCTCGCCTCGACGATGGTGGCGGCGCCCGCCAGCGCGGCGTCGGCATCCCCGGCGGTGACATCCTCGGCCGGCTCGCGCGCCGCGCCCGCGCTGTCCATCAGCGCGGCGAAGGGCGCCGGCGCGATGCGCGCGCGCACCGCCTCGGCGCCCTCGATCGCCGCCTCCAGCGTGTCGGCGACGACCAGGGCCAGCGGCTCGCCGCGAAAGGCGATCTGCGGCAGCAGGCCGGGGCGGGGCGAGCCGGGCAGATCCGGCCCCTGCGGCGCGGCCGGGAAATCGGCCGGCGTCAGGATGCGCCGCACGCCGGGCACGCGCAGCGCCGCCTCGGTCTCCAGCGCCAGCACCTGGCCGCGGGCGACCGGCGCCGGCACCGTCATGGCATGCAGCAGGCCGGGGAAGCGCAGATCCGCCGCATAGGCGGCGGCGCCGCGGACCTTGTCCAGCGCATCGGCGCGCGGCCGGTCGGGAAAGGCGGGTGTCGGCATCAGGACCTCCTGGCGGCGGCGATCAGCAGCGCATCGGCCAGGGTCCGCGCCCCCAGCTCGATCTTGAACCCGTTGTGCTGTCCGGCCCGCGCCTGCCGGAACGCCGCATCGCCGGCGGCGCGGGCGAGCTCGGGGGTCAGGCGTTCGCCGGCCAGCATCCGCTCGGCCTCCGGCGCCCGCCAGGGGCGGGTCGCGACGCCGCCGAGCGCGATGCGGCCCCGCGCGATGCGCTCGCCCTCGAACTCCAGCGCCACCGCCGCCGAGGCGAGCGCGAAGGCGTAGGATTCGCGGTCGCGGATCTTGTGATAGGTCGAGGCACGGCCGGCATTCCGCTTCGGCACCACGATCGCCGTGATCAGCTCGCCCGGGGCGAGGGCGAATTCGCGATGCGGCGTATCCCCCGGCAGGGCATACAGCGCGGCGATCGGCAGGGCGCGCGGCCCCTCCGGCCCCAGCAGCTCGACAATGGCATCGGCGGCGGTCAGCGCCACCGGCCAGTCGCCCGGCGAGACGGCATTGCAATGCGCGCTGGCGCCCAGCACCGCCTGGCCGCGATCGACCCCGCCCATGGCGCCGCAGCCGCTGCCCGGCTCGCGCTTGTTGCAGGGATAGAGGCCGCCGGCGCCATTGCGGAAATAGGCGCAGCGCGTGCGCTGCAGCAGGTTGCCGCCGACGCTCGCCATGTTGCGCAGCTGCTGCGAGGCCGCCTTGGCCAGCGCCTCGGCCAGCATCGGATGCCCCTGCGCCACGGCCGGCGCCGCCGCCACCGCGCTCATCGGCGCCAGCGCGCCGAAGCGCAGCGTGTCGCCCTCCGTGTCGATGCGGCGCAGCGCGGCGATGCCGGAGAGGTCGATCAGCTGGCGCGGCGTCTCGACGGACAGCTTCATCAGGTCGTAGAGCGTGGTGCCGCCGGCGATGAAGCGCGCCTCGGCTCCTGCCTGCGCGGCGGCGCGCACCGCCTCCTGCGCCGTGGCGGGGCGGATCAGGGTGACGGGCTGCATCAGCCGCGCCCCATCTTCGCCGCGGCGTCCTCGATGGCGGCGACGATGCCGACATAGGCGCCGCAGCGGCAGAGATTGCCGCTCATGTATTCGCGGATGCGCTCGCGCGAGGTGGCGTTGCCTTCCTGCACGCAGGCCACGGCCGCCATGATCTGCCCCGGCGTGCAATAGCCGCATTGCAGCGCGTCATGGTCGATGAAGGCCTGCTGCATCGGGTGCAGCGCGCCCTCCGCCGACAGCCCCTCGATGGTCAGCACCGCGCGCCCCTCCAGCCGGGCGGCCAGCGTCAGGCAGGCGGCGACGCGCTGCCCGTCGAGATGCACGGTGCAGGCGCCGCACTGGCCGTGGTCGCAGCCCTTCTTGGCGCCGGTCAGGTGCAGCTGCTCGCGCAGCACGTCGAGCAGCGAGCTGCGCGCATCCACCGCCAGCGTCACGGGCCGGCCATTCACCTGCAGGCGCAGCAGGCCGGCCGGCTCCGGCCGGCCAGGCGCCGGCCGGGTGGGCGCCGACTGGGCGGTCGCCGGCTGGGCGCCGGCCGGGCCCGCCGAGAGGGCGCCGGCCGCCATGGCGGCGCCGGCGCCGAGCGCGCCGCGCCGGCTCAGCGCCAGCGCCTCCGCGCCATCGGGCGGCGCGGGCTCCGGCGCGTCATCGCTGCGGGGGTCATCCTGCCGGGCCATGGCTCCGCTCCCTGTCTGCGCGGCGGCATCCGGGATCCCCCGCCGGCGCGGCGGGGCCCGTGGCGCCGTGCTTCCAGATAGCGCTGTGCGGCACGGCGATCTTGCCAATGCCTCCGCCGATCTTGCCCGATCCTGCAGGGTGCTGGCGGCGGCCGGCCCGGCACCCCATCTGCAGTGCCGCGGGCCGCGGCGCGCCGGGAGATGCGAATGGATCAGCTGATGCGGGCCATCGAGGCCTATGCCGGCCGCCACGCCGATGCGAACGGCCTGGCGGTGGCGCCCGTGCCGGGCCTGCGGATGAAGGTCGTGCCGCGCCCGACCAGCCGCATCGACGCCGTCTACCGGCCGCTGGTGTGCCTGATCCTGCAGGGCGGCAAGCAGCTGGTCGTCGGGCAGGAGCAGCGCCAGGCGCGCGCCGGGCAGGCGCTGATCGTCAGCGCCGATGTCCCGGTCGCGGCGCGCATCGTCGAGGCCAGCCCCGCGCAACCCTATATCGCCGTCGCGCTCGACCTCGACCTGGCGCTGCTGCGCGACCTCGCCCTGCGGCTGCAGGCGGCGCCGGCGCGGCCGCGGCCCGGTGCGCGCACCCTGTTCGCCGTCGACACCGAGGCGGCGGCGCTGGATTGCGCCGCCCGGCTGATGCAGCTGATCGACCGGCCCGACGCCATTCCGCTGCTGCGGCCCGGCATCCTGCGGGAGCTGCATTACTGGCTGCTCTCCGGCCCGCATGGCGCGGCGCTGCGCGGCCTGGCCCATCCGCAGGGCCATGCCGCGCGGCTGGGCCCGGCGATCGCCATGCTGCAGGCGGAGTATCGCGCGCGGCTCTCCATCGGCCGGCTCGCCGCCGCGGCGGCGATGAGCGCCTCCAACTTCCACAAGCACTTCAAGCAGCTCACCTCGCTGACGCCGGGCCAGTACCAGAAGCATCTGCGCCTGATCGAGGCGCGCCGCCTGATGGTGGAGGATGGCTTCTCGGCGATCAGCGCCGCCTTCGAGGTCGGCTATGAAAGCGCCTCGCAATTCACCCGCGACTATCGCCGCATGTTCCGCGCGCCGCCGAAGCGCGACAGCCTGCGGCAGCGCCTCGCCGCGGGCCTGGCCGGCGGCGAGGCGCGCCCGGGCGGCGGCGCCTAGCGGCGGCGCCGCGCCTCTGGCCTCAGCGCGCCCGGCGCAGCGGCACCGCGCCGGCGCGCGCGGCGCTGTCCTCGCCGAAGCTCACCCCGGTCAGCCGCAGCGATTCCTCCCAGAGCCGGGCCGCGACCCCGGCGTCCAGCGCCTGCGGCGGCGGCTTCGCGTCGGTCGGATGGCCGCGCGTCTCGGACAGCCGGTGCGGCCCGTAATAGCCGCCCGGCCGCGCCGCCGGCGCGGTGGCCGCGAACAGCGTCGGCAGCGCCCCCTGCGCCGCCGGCTGGAACAGGAACCACAGCAGCGAGCGCGTCAGCCCCGCCGCGCTGAACCGCCCCGGCGCATTGTGCAGCAGGCCGGTGCGCGACACGCCGGGATGCGCGGCGATGCTGGACAGGCCCCAGCCGCCGGCCTCGCTGCGGCGCTGCAGCTCGAAGGCGAACATCAGGCAGGCGAGCTTGGATTGCGCATAGGCCGGCATCGGCTTGTAGTCGCGCTCGGATTGCAGATCCTCGAAGCGGATGGCGCCGGCGCGCGCGGCGACGCTGGACAGCGTCACCACCCGCGGATCCTGGCCGCGCCGCAGCAGCGGCAACAGATGCGCCGTCAGCGCGACATGGCCGAGATGGTTGGTGCCGAGCTGCAGCTCGAACCCGTCCGCCGTGAGCTGGCGGCGCGGCGGCGTCATCACCCCGGCATTGTTGACCAGCACGTCGATCCGCTCCAGCGCGGCGCCGAGCCGCTCGCCGCAGGCGGCGATGGAGGCGAGCCGGCCGAGATCGAGCGGCTCGAAGGTCACCTGCGCCTCCGGCACGGCCTGACGGATGCGCGCCACCGCCTCGGCGCCGCGGTCGGGGTTGCGCCCGGCGATGATCACCCGGCCGCCGGCGCGGGCCAGCGCCAGCGCGGTCTCGAGGCCGAGCCCGCCGGTGCCGGTCACCAGGATCGTGCGGCCGCGCTGGGAGGGGATGTCCTGGCCGGTCCATTTCTGGGGCATGGGGATGAGGTCCTTCAGGGGTCTCAGGCGGCGGCGCCGGGCAGCAGGCTGCGGGTGCGGCGCTCGCCGATGGTCTCGGTCACCGCCAGCGGCAGCGCGCGCAGGCGCCGGCCGGTGGCGTGGTGGATGGCGTTGGCGATGGCGGCGGCGACGGGAATGATGCCGGGCTCGCCGGCGCCGCCCGGCGGCAGGCTGCTCGGCACGATCTCCACCTGCACCGCCGGCGCATCGGCCAGGCGCTGCATCGGGAAATCGTGGAAGTTCGATTGCTGCACGGCGCCCGCCTCCAGGGTGATGGCGCTCATCAGCGCCGTGGTGACGCCGAACAGGATGCCGCCCTCCATCTGCGCCAGCACCGCGTCGGGATTGACCACGGTGCCGACATCGACGGCGCAGAAGACGCGGTCGACGGTGAGCTGCCCATCTGCCGCCACCGTCACCTCGGCCACCTGCGCGACCACGCTCTCATAGGCGGCGTCGAGGGCGATGCCGCGGCCGCGCCCGGGCGGCAGCGGCCGGCCCCAGCCCGCCATCGCCGCCACCCGGTCGAGCACGGCGAGATGGCGCGGGCTGTCGCGCAGCAGGGCGCGGCGATAGGCCAGCGGGTCCTGGCCGGCGGCCAGCGCGCATTCATCCAGGAAGGATTCGGCGAAGAAGGTGTTGAAGGAATAGCCATTGGAGCGCCAGGGGGCGATCGGCATGTGGCTCGGCACATGCCGGCTGCGCACCCGCCGGGCGGGGAAGGCGTAATAGGCCTTGTCCAGCCCCTCCGCCGCGAAGCGGTCGCCCTCCGGGCTGCCGCCCAGGCGGATCGGCAGGTTGCGCTGCATGGCGGAATGCTGCAGCGCCTGGGCGGCCACCAGCGCGTCGAAGGCCAGCGGCAGCCCGTCGGGGCCGAGGGCGGCGCGCAGCCGCGCCGCCGCGTGGCTGCGGAACACGCCGCGGGCGATGTCCTCCTCGCGCGGCCACATCAGCTTGACCGGGCGGCCGCGATGCCGCGCCGCCAGGAAGGCGGCCTGGGCCACCACATCGACCTCGCTGCGTCGCCCGAAGGCGCCGCCGCTCATGGTGACGTGGCAGGTGACGGCGCTCGGCTCCACCCCGGCCCAGCCGGCGCCGCGGTTGACGCCCCAGCGCATGGTCAGCGGCGATTGCGTGGGGCACCAGGCCTCGGCCGTGCCATCCTCGCGCAGCAGCACGGTGGCGTTCATCGGCTCCATGCAGGCATGCGCCAGGAAGGGCGCGGTGTAGACCGCCTCCACCGCCCGCGCCGCGCCGGGGCGCAAGGCCGCCTCCATGTCGCCCTCGGCCAGGTGCTCATAGGCGCCCTCGGGCTGTTCCAGCGCGGCGTGCAGCGCCCCGGCCAGGGCGGCGCTGCCGGTCGCCTCCGCCGCGCTGCCCGTCCATTCGATGTCGAGGCGCTGCGCCGCGCTCTCCGCCTGCCACCAGGAGGTGGCGACCACCGCCACCTCGCGCCCGTCGATCACCGCCAGGTCGCGCACGCCGGGGCGGGCGCGCACCTCCGCCGCGTTGCGGATGCGCGCGACGCCGGCGCCGAACACCGGCGGCCGGCGGATCGTCGCATGCAGCATGCCCGGCAGCAGCAGGTCGGCGCCGAAGACCGGCTCGCCGCGGATCTTGGCCGGCAGGTCGAGCCGCGGCTGCGGCCGGCCGATCAGCCGCCAGGCGGCGGGCGGCTTCAGCGCCGGCGCGCGCGGCGGCGGCATCAGGGCGGCCTGCCGCGCCAGATCGGCATAGGGAAGGCGGCGGCCGGTGGCGGCGTGGTGCACGGACCCCGCGGCGGTGGTGAGCTCGGCCAGCGGCACGCCGAGCCGCGCGGCGGCGGCGGCCAGCAGCCTCTGCCGCGCCGCGGCGCCGGCGCGGCGCAACGGCACCCACATCCCCATGATCGAGGTGGAGCCGGCGGTGTTGATCAGCGGCAGCGCGCCCAGCGCCCGGCTGGCCGCCCACATCAGCGGGCCGCGCATTTCCTCGGGCCGGGTGCGCAGCGGGCCGCCGACATTGGCATAGGCCGCCAGCGGTTCCACCGGATGCTCGATGCGGATGCGGCCGTCGAAGGGGATGTCCAGCTCCTCCGCCACCAGCATGGCGAGGCCGGTATGGATGCCCTGCCCCATCTCGGTGCGCGGCAGCTGCAGCACGACGCGGCCATCCGCCTCGATGGCGATGAAGGCGTTCAGCACCGCGCGGTCGCCGGCGAGATGGCCCTCCGCCCCTTCCATGTCGATGCTGGCCAGGTAGCCGACGCCGCCGGCGGTGGCGGCCAGGACGCTGCCGCCCAGGGCGGCGCCGCCGAACAGGACGATGCGGCGGGAGAGCGAGCGTGGCATGGTGGCCTCCTCAGCCCTGCGCCTGCGCCGCGGCGGCGCGGTGGATGGCGCGGCGGATGCGCGGATAGGTGCCGCAGCGGCAGATATTGGTGATGAAGGCGTCGATCTGCGCGTCGGTCGGCGCCGGCGTCTGCGCCAGCAGCGCCGTGGCGGCGATCAGGAAGCCCGGCTGGCAGAAGCCGCATTGCGGCACCTGCTCCTCCAGCCAGGCCCGCTGCACCGCGGAGAGCGCGCCATCCGCGGCGGCCAGGCCCTCCACCGTCACCACCGAGGCGCCGGCGAGCTCGGCCAGGGTGATCGAGCAGGAGGGGGTCGAGACGCCGTCGAGCAGCACGCGGCAGGCGCCGCACTGGGCGATGCCGCAGCCATATTTGGCGCCGCGCAGGCCGAGCTCCTCGCGCAGCACCCAGAGCAGCGGGGTGTCGCCGGGGGCCTCGACCTCGACGCGGCGGCCATTGACGGTGAGGGGGGTCATGGCGGTCTCCTGCGGGTTCAATCGGCGCCGGCCACGAGGACGGCCGGCGCGGCGCGGCGGCGGCGGCGCAGCCCCCAGGCCAGCAGCGCCACGCCGCCCTCGACCGCGACCATGGCGCCGAGCACGGCGAGCCCCGCCTCCCCCGCCGCCCAGCCCTGGCTGCGCAGCGCGTGGCCGGCGCCGGCCAGCAGCGCGATCCAGCACAGCGAGCCGAGGGCGGTGGCCGCCAGGAAGCCGGCCAGCGGCAGCCGCAGCACGCCGGCGGGCAGCGCCTGGAAGATGCGCACCGTGGGGATCAGCTGGCCGAGGAAGGTCAGCCAGAGCGAGCGCCGGCGGTAATTCGCCATCAGCCGGTCATAGAGCTCGGCGGAGAGCAGCACCCAGCGCCCGTGCCGCGCCACCAGGGCGCGGGTGCGGCGCTGCCCGGCCAGGGCGCCCAGCCCGTACCAGGCCAGGGCGCCGCCCATCGAGCCGGCGGTCGCCACCAGGCAGCGCCCGGCCAGCGCCCAGACATCCGCGGCGCCGATGCCGATCGCCGGGTACAGCACATAGGAGGGCAGGATGGGGATGAATTTCTCGACCAGGGCGGCGAGGAACACCGCCTCCAGGCTGGCCGCGCGCGTGAGCGCGTCCAGCGCGCTCACGCGGCACCCGCCCGGCGCTGCGGCAGGCGATAGGTCCAGACCCGCGCCGGCCAGAGATTGCGCCAGATCATGCCCGAGCCATGCGCGCGCAGCCCGGGGCGCGGCGCCGGCACCGGCGAGCGGATGAAATAGGTGAATTGCAGGAAGGGCGCGCCGGGGGCGGCGTGGCGCAGGCAATCGGTCACCAGCCGCAGCCGCTGCGCCGGCGGGCGCACCAGCAGCGGCAGCCCGGCCACCACGGCGGCCGCCGGCTGCGCGAAGCGGCGCATCAGCGCCGGCGCGGCATAGGCATCGCCCTGCAGCACCTGCGCCGTCGGCCAGCGCTGCCGCAGCAGGGCGCAGAAGGCCGGGTCGGCCTCCACCAGCACCAGCCGGGCGGGGTCGATGCCGCGCGCCACCAGGGCGCGGGTGACGGCACCGGTGCCGGGGCCGAGCTCGACCACCGGGCCGGGGATGTCGGGATCGACCCGCTCGGCCATGGCGCGGGCCAGGTCGGTGCCGCTCGGGATGAAGGCGCCGGCGCGCAGCGGGTCCTGCCTCCAGGAGCGGAAGAACAGCCTGGCGTCGCGCAGGGCGCCGCCCGGCGCGGTGTCGCCGGGCACGGTGTTGCGCGGATCCTCGAGAATGGCTTCGGACATCGGCATCCCTGTCTTCGTGTCGTGACAGGGGCAGGCTTGCCCCGGCGCATGTCTGCCGTGTTTCCGCCTTCGGTTTTTTCCTGCTGCCGGCAGTGAAATGTGCCAGAAACAATCGGCAACGATACTGCCCCCACGACATGCCCAGGGCCCCGCGCGGGCGAAGAGGAGCGAGGGACGCGGTGACGCACAGCATCCTGGTGGTGGATGACGATTCCGGCATCCGCGAGGTCGTCGCCGACAGCCTGCGCGGCCATGGCTACCGCCTGTTCGACGCGCCCGATGTGCGGGCCATGGAACGCGTGCTGGCGGCGGAGCAGGTCGATCTCATCCTGCTCGACGTCATGATGCCGGGGGAGAACGGGCTCTCCGCCTGCCAGCGCCTGGCCGGCGGGCCGCATCCGCCGGTGGTGATGCTCTCGGCGCTGGACGCGCCGCCCGACCGCATCGCCGGGCTGAATGCCGGCGCCGACTACTATGTCGGCAAGCCGAGCAGCCCGGGCGAGCTGCTGGCCGTGGTCCGCGCCACGCTGCGGCGGAGCGCGCAGCCCGCGGCGCGGGATTTCCGCCCGCACCGCGTGGGCTTCCTCGGCTGGACCGCGGATTTCAGCGCGCATGAGCTGCGCGACCCGAAGGGCGTGCTGATCCACCTGACCGATGGCGAGATGATCATGCTGAAGGCCTTCGTCGAGCGGCCGCGCCGGGTGCTGAGCCGCGACCAGCTGCTGAACGCGGCGCGCGGCCCGGACAGCGAGGCCTTCGACCGCGCCGTCGATGTGCAGGTCAGCCGGCTGCGGCGCAAGCTGCGCTCCGCCGGGGACGAGCTGATCCGCACCATCCGCAACGAGGGCTACATGTTCGTCCCCGCCACCCAGCGCCTGTAGAGGAGGCGGCCGTGAAGCGCCCTGCCCTGCCGCTCGTCTTCCGCACCGCCTTCATCCTGATCGGCTGCGTCCTGCTGGTGCAGGGGCTGAACATGGCGCTGTTCCTGGTCTGCCCGCCGGTGCCGCTCGGGCCGGTCGGCTTCGGCACGGTGCAGCAGGCGCTGATCGAGGGCCGCTATGGCCGCGGCCTGGAGATCCGCGAGGTGCCGGCGGCGGAGATCGCGCCGCAGGAGCCGCGCCTGGCGCCGCTGCGCGACCTGGTGGCGGCGCGGCTGAAGCTGCCGCCGGAGGCGGTGCGGCTGGGGCTGGCGGAGCTGCCGGAGTTCAAGCTGGTGCCGAACTATACCGGGGTCGACAGCCTGGCGCCGGCGGGGTCGCTGGACGCGGCGCGGCTCGACTTCACCGGCGGCTTCCGGCTGGCGCGGCAGCTGGAGAATGGCCATTGGCGCAGCGTCACCCCCTCCTCGGCGCTGATCCGCGGCTGGATCACCCTGGCCTTCGGCTGGGTGCTGGGCACCATCATCTTCGCCATACCCTGCGCCTATCTGGTCGCCCATTGGCTGGGGCGGCCGATCCGGCAATTCGCCGAGGCGGCCGAGCGGCTGGGCCGCAACCCGCGCGAGCCCGACCTGAAGCCCGACGGCCCGCGCGAGCTGCACGGCGCCGTGCTGGCCTTCAACGAGATGAAGCAGCGGCTCGGCCGTTATGTCGATGACCGGCTGGGGATGATGAGCGCCATCGCGCATGATCTGCGCATCCCGCTGACCCGCCTGGCCTTCCGGCTGGAGCGCGCGCCGGAGGCGATCCGCGCCAAGGCCGAGGCCGACATCGCCGAGATGCAGCGCATGCTGGGCGCGGTGCTGGCCTTCGTGCAGACCACCCACGCGCAACGGCCGCGGCAGCAGCAGGAGCTGCGCTCCCTGCTCTGCACCATCGCCGACAACATGGTGGAGACCGGCCGCGACGTGCGGCTGGAGGACGGCCCCGACATCATCCTGGAGGCCGATGATATCGGGCTGCGCAGCCTGTTCACCAACCTGATCCACAATGCCGTCACCTATGGCGGCACGGCGCGGGTGCGGCTGGCGCAGGAGGGCGGCGCGGCGGTGATCGAGATCGAGGATGACGGCCCAGGCCTGCCGCCGGAGGAGCTGGAACGGGTCTTCGAGCCCTTCTACCGCGGCGAGAAATCGCGCAACCGCGCCACCGGCGGCATCGGGCTGGGCCTCGCCCTGGTGCGCTCGGTCGCCATCGCCCATGGCGGCTCGGCGACGCTGGAGAACCTCGCCTCGCGCGGCTTGCGGGCGCGGATCGTGCTGCCCGCCTGAGGCCTCGGCCGCGCCGCGGGGGGAGGCGCGCCGCCCGGCCGGGCGGCGCGCCGTCTCACGGGATCGTCCGGGGCTCCGCCGCCTTTGGCGCCGCCTTTGGCGCCGCCTCTGGCGCCGTCGCCGCCCGCCCGGCGAACCAGGTGTAGAAAAGCGGGATCAGGAACACCGCCAGGAAGGTCGCCGCCAGCATGCCGCCCACCACGGCGGTGCCGATCGAGACACGGCTGCCCGAACCCGCCCCGGTGCTGATGGCCAGCGGCAGGCAGCCCAGGATGAAGGCCAGCGAGGTCATGACGATCGGGCGGAAGCGCAGCCTTGCCGCCGCCAGCGCCGCCTCCAGCGGGGATTTGCCGGCGCGCCGCTCCAGCACGGCGAATTCCACGATCAGGATGGCGTTCTTCGCCGCCAGCCCCACCAGGGTGATCAGCCCGACCTGGAAATAGATGTCGTTGTTCAGCCCGCGCAGCCACACCGCCAGCAGCGCGCCGAACAGGCCGAAGGGCACCGCCAGCAGCACGGCGATGGGCAGCGTCCAGCGGCCATATTGCGCGGCCAGGATCAGGAACACCATGACGATGCCGAAGCCCAGCGCCAGCGCGCCGGCCTGGCCGCCCGCCAGCTCCTGATAGGCGGCGCCGCTCCAGGCGATGCCGAAGCCCTGCGGCAGGCTGGCCGCCGCCACCGCCTGCATCGCCCGCAGCGCCTGGCCGGAGGAATAGCCGGGTGCGGCGCTGCCATTGATGGTGGCGGCGGGGTAGCCGTTGAAGCGCTCCGCCAGGTCGCTGCCCACCACGCGGGTCAGCCGCAGCATGGTGCCGGCCGGCACCAGCTCGCCCCCCGCGGCGCGGACGAAGACGCGGTTCAGATCCTCGGGCTCGCGGCGATAGGCGCCCTCCGACTGCAGGTTGACGCGGTAGTTGCGGCCCAGCAGCGTGAAGTCGTTGACATAGAGGCTGCTGAAGCTGCTCTGCACCGTCTCGAACAGGGCGGAGAGCGCGACGCCGCGCGCCTTCGCCGCGTCGCGGTCGATGTCGAGCCGGTAGCGCGGGACGTTGGTCTGCAGCGTGGTGCTGAGCCCGGCCAGCTCCGGCCGCTTGGCGGCTTCGGCCAGCAGGGCCTGCACGGCGGCGGCCATGGCGCCGCTGCCGCCGGCGCTGCGGCCGCCGGTGTCGATCACCTTCATCTCGAAGCCGCCCACCGTGCCGAGCCCGTCGATGGCCGGCGGGTTGAAGGCCATGGCGATGGCGTTGCGCACCTCGCCCAGCACGGCGAAGAGCGATCCGGCCAGCACCCGCGCATCCTGCTCCGGCGCGCGCCGCTCCGACCAGTCGCGCAGCTCGATGAAGGCGGCGCCGGCGCTGGTGCTGGCGGCGTTGGAGAGCAGGTTGAAGCCGGAGAAGGCCATCACCGAACGCACATTGGGGTCGGCGCGCAGCAGCTCGACGACCTCCTGCTCGGCCGCCGCCGTGCCTTCCAGCGCGGTCGCTGGCGGCATGCTCCAGACGACGAACAGGCTGCCCTGGTCCTCCTCCGGCACCAGCCCGCCCGGCACGGCGCGGAACAGCGACAGGGTCAGGCCGCAGACGAGGGCGAAGCAGAGCAGGCCGAGCAGGCCGCGGCGCAGGAAGAAGCGCACGCCGGCCGTATAGCCCCCCGTCAGCCGCTCGAAGCCGCGGTTGAACAGGCGGAAGGGCAGCAGCTTCCGGCCATGGCCGGGCTTCAGCATCACCGCGCAGAGCGCCGGCGTCAGCGTCAGCGCGACGACGCCGGAGAGGATGACGGAGACCGAGATGGTGATGGCGAACTGCTTGTACAGCTCGCCCGACAGCCCGCCCAGGAAGCCCACGGGGATGAAGACGGCGCAGAGCACCAGCACGATGGCGATGACCGGCCCGGTCACCTCCTGCATGGCGCGGATCGCCGCCTGGCGCGGCGGCAGGCCCTCCTCCTCCATCAGCCGCTCGACATTCTCGACCACCACGATGGCGTCGTCGACGACGATGCCGATGGCCAGGATCAGGCCGAACAGCGTCAGCATGTTGATGCTGAAGCCCAGCGCATACATGCCGGCGAAGGTGCCGATGATCGAGACCGGGATGGCCAGCAGCGGGATCAGGGTGGCCCGCCAGCTCTGCAGGAACAGGAACACCACCAGCACCACCAGCAGGATCGCCTCGACGAAGGTGGCGACCACCTGGCGGATCGAGACCTCGACGAAGGTGGTGGTGTCATAGGGCACGGAATATTCCATGCCCTGCGGCATGGCGGCGGCCAGCTGGTCCATGCGCGCCGTCACCGCCGCCATGGTCTGCAGCGCATTGGCGCCGGGCTGCAGGTAGATGCCGAAGGGCGCGCTGGGCCGGCCGTTCAGCCGCCCCTGGAAGTCGTATTGCTGGGCGCCGAGCTCGATGCGCGCGACATCGCGCAGCCGCAGCGCCGCGCCATCGGCGCGGGCCTGCAGGATGATGTCGCCGAAGGCCTCGGCATCCGGCAGCCGGCCCTGCGCGGTCAGCGCATAGGTGTAGGCGCCGCCGCCATCGGGCGATTCGTTCAGCCGCCCGGCGGCGAATTGCTGGTTCTGCTCGCGGATGGCGGCGGCGATGTCGGAGGCGGTGAGCGCGTATTGCGCCAGCGTCTCCGGCCGCAGCCAGATCCGCATGGCGTATTCCTTCTGCCCGAACAGCGAGGCATTGCCGACGCCGGGGATGCGCTTGACCTCGTCGATCACGTTGCGCAGCGCGTAGTTGCTGAGGAAGATCTCGTCGAAGCGCTGATCCGTCGCGGTCAGCGAGACCACCGCCAGGAAGGCGCTGGACTGCTTGTTGACGGTGACGCCGACGCGCTGCACCTCGGCCGGCAGGGTGGCCAGCACGCCCTGCACGCGGTTGCTGACATTGATCGTCGCCTGGTCCGCATCGGTGCCGATCTGGAAGCTGACGGTCAGCGTCATGCTGCCATCGGTGTTGACGGACTGCATGTAGAGCAGCCCCTCGACGCCGTTGATGGCGCGCTCCAGCGGCGCCGCCACGGTCTGCGACACGGTCTCGGCATCGGCGCCGGAATAGCTGGTGGAGACCACCACCTGCGGCGGCACGATCTGCGGATATTGCGCCACCGGCAGCGCGCGCATCGCCAGCAGCCCGGCCAGCACGATCAGGATCGACAGCACCCCGGCCAGCACCGGGCGGTCGATGAAGAAACGGGCGCTCACCGCGCGGCCTCCGCCACCTGGACCGGCGCGCCCTCGGTCACCCGCACCACGCCCTCGGCGATGACGCGGTCGCCGGGGCGCAGCCCGTCCTCGATCACCCATTCGGCCCCGGCGCGGCGGCCGAGCCGCAGGCCGCGCCGCTCCGCCCGCCCATCCGGGCCCACGACATAGGCGAAGGGCCCCTGCACATCCTGCTGCACCGCCGCCTGCGGGATGCGGATGGCATCCCGCATGGCGCCGGAGACGCGGATGCGCACGAACTGCCCCGGCACCAGCCGGCCGGCGCCATTGGCGAAGCTGGCGCGGCCGCGCACCGTGCCGGTGGCCGGGTCCATCACCGCCTCGGTGAAGGTGACGCGGCCCTCGGCGCCCTCGCCCTCCCCCGGCAGCAGCCGCGCCGCCAGCGGGCCCGGCCCGGCCGCGGTCAGCGCGGCGAGGTCCGGCGCGTTGAAGGCGAAGGCGACATAAACGGGGTCGAGCTGGGTGATGCGGGTCAGCAGCGAGCTCTCGCCGCCGGCGCTGACCAGGCTGCCCTCCGGCACCGCCTCCAGGCTGGTGACGCCGGCGATCGGCGCGGTGACGGTGGTGTAGCCCAGCTCCAGCCGGGCGGTGGCCAGCCGGGCGCGCGCCGCGGCCAGCCCGGCCTCGGCGGCGGCCAGGGCGGCGGCGGCGTCGTCGCGCGCCTTGCGGCTGCCGACATCGGCGCGCAGCAGCTCGGCGGCGCGCTGCTGGTCGCGGCGGGTGCGCTGCAGCTCCGCCTCGGCCTGCTGCACCTCGGCCGCCGCCAGATCCACCGCCGCCTGGTAGCGGGCCGGGTCGATGCGGAACAGCACGGCGCCGGCCTCCACCGCCGCGCCCTCGGTATAGCTGCGCTCCAGCAGGATGCCTGCGACGCGCGCGCGCACCTCGGTCTGCCGCACCGCGGTGACGCGCCCGCCATAGTCGAAGGCGATCGGGGTCGGTTGCGGGCGCACCTCGACGACACCGACCCGGGCGGGCGGCGGCGCGGCCTCGGGGGGCGCCGCCGTCTCGCCGCAGGCGACGAGCAGGAGCGGCAGGAACAGCGCGAGACGGCGTTGCATGAACTCACCAGAATGGTTGGGGGCGGTCCGGGGGCGGCGTCGCGGCATGGCGATGCTTGCCCGCCCGGGCGGCCAGCGATACAAATCCATACGGACGTATTTAAACAACGTCAAGGAGACGGCATGGGGCGCCCGCCGAGCATCGACCGTGACAAGGTCCTCGACCTGGCCGAGGCCATCCTGCTGAAGGACGGCACCGCGGCGCTGACGCTGGATGCGGTGGCGCGCGCCGCCGGCGTCTCCAAGGGCGGCATCCAGTCGCGCTTCGGCACCAAGGACGAGCTGCTGGCGGCGCTGGTCGAGCGCTGGTCGGGCGAGTATGACAGCGAGATGCAGGCCCGGCTGGCCCCCGACGCGGCGCCGGCGGCGCGGGTGCGCGCCCATCTCGACATCACCATGGGGCTGCAGCCGGCGGAATATGGCCGCGCCGCCGGCTTCATGGCGACGCTGATCGAATCGGTGCAGCGGCGGGAGGAATGGCGGCGCTGGTATGCCGAGCATTTCGGCGCGCTCGACCCCGCCAGGCCGGAGGGCCAGCGCGCCCGGCTGGCGCTGCTGGCGGTGGAAGGCGCCTTCATCCTGCGCGCCTTCGGCCTGATGGGCTTCGGCGATGCGGAGTGGGAGACGCTGCGGCAGGATCTGCACGCGCTGCTGGAGGGCCGGCTCGGCACGGGGGAGGAGCCCGGGTGAGCTGGGTCTGGCTGCTGCTGGCCGGGCTGCTGGAGATCGGCTGGCCGGTCGGGCTGAAACTGTCGCAGGCGCCGGGCACGCGCTGGCTCGGCATCGGCCTGGCTGTGGGCTTCATGCTGGCCAGCGGCAGCTTCCTGTGGCTGGCGCAGCGCAGCATCCCGCTCGGCACCGCCTATGCGGTCTGGACCGGCATCGGCGCCGCCGGCACCTTCCTGGTGGGGGTGCTGGCCTATGGCGACCCGGCCTCGCTCGCCCGCTTCGCCGGGGTGGCGATGATCATGGGCGGGGTCATCACGCTGAAACTGGCGGGATGACGGGCCGGCCCGCCACCCCCGCTTGAACCGGGGCCGGGGCCGGCACATATCGCGCCGCGCTGAAGCCTGAACCTGCGGGAGATGTCCTATGAGCGAGGCCCTGGAACGCCATGAATTCGGCGCCGAGGTCGGGCGCCTGCTCGACCTCGTGGTGCATGCCCTCTATTCCGAGCGCGAGATCTTCCTGCGCGAGCTGGTCGCCAATGCCGCCGACGCGGTGGACCGCCGCCGCTTCGAGGCGCTGTCCGACCCGGCCCTGATGCCGCCGGGCGAGGCGAAGCTGCGCATCATCCCCGATGCCGCCGCCCGCATCCTGACGCTGTCCGACCCCGGCATCGGCATGAGCAAGGCGGAGCTCACCCAGCATCTCGGCACCATCGCGCGCTCCGGCACCCTGGCCTTCGCCCGCTCGCTCGCCGAGGCGCCGGCGACCGACAAGCCCAGCCTGATCGGCCAGTTCGGCGTCGGCTTCTACTCCGCCTTCATGGTGGCCGAGCGGGTCGAGGTCACCTCGCGCCGCGCCGGCAGCGAGGAGGCCTGGGTCTGGGCCAGCGAGGGGCGCGGCGACTACACCCTGGCCCCCGGCAGCCGCGCGGAAGCCGGCACCGACATCGTGCTGCACCTGAAGGAGGATGCCGGCGAGTTCCTCGACCCCTGGCGGCTGCAGGCGATCATCCGCAAATGGGCGGACCACATCACCATCCCCATCCTGCTGCTGCGCGACGGGCAGGAGGAGCCGGCGAACGAAGGCACCGCGCTCTGGCGCAAGCCGAAATCGGAGATCGCCGAGGAGGCCTATGCCGAGTTCTACCGGCATGTGGCGCATGCCTTCGACAAGCCCTGGGCGACGCTGCACTGGCGCGCCGAGGGCAGCGTCGACTTCACCGCGCTGCTGTTCATTCCCGGCATGAAGCCCTTCGAGGTGGTGGAAGGCGAGCGGGAGAGCCGGCTGCGCCTGCATGTCCGCCGCATGTTCATCACCGACGAGGCGGGGCTGCTGCCCTCCTGGCTGCGCTTCGTGCGCGGCGTGGTGGACACCGAGGACCTGCCGCTGAATGTCAGCCGCGAGATGCTGCAAGCGACGCCGGCGCTGGCGCGCATCCGCAAGGCGGTGACCAGCCGCGTGCTGTCCGAGCTGAAGAGCCGCGCCAGGGACGCCGACTCCTATGCCGGCTTCCACGAGAATTTCGGCGCCATCCTGAAGGAGGGCATCTGGGAGGATGCCGAGCACCGGCAGGAGATCGCCGCCCTGCTGCGCTTCCGCTCCTCCGCCGTGGAGGGCTGGACCTCCTTCGCCGACTACATCGCGCGGATGAAGCCGGGGCAGGAGGCGATCTATGTGCTGGCCGGCGACCAGGCCGAGGCGCTGGCGGCCTCGCCCCAGCTCGAGGGCTTCCGCGCCCGCGGCGTCGAGGTGCTGCTGCTGCCCGACCAGATCGACGCCTTCTGGCCCGAGCGGCTGGCGAGCGTCGAGGGCAAGGTGCTGCGCAGCATCACCCAGGGCGAGATCGATCTTTCGGCCCTGCCGCTGCTGCAGGAGCAGAGCGAGGCCCCGGCCGATCTCTCTGGCCTGCTGCCGAAGCTGAAGGCGGCGCTGGGGGAGGAGGTGGCGGAGGTGCAGGCGACCGACCGGCTGGTGGACAGCGCCGTGGTGCTGGCCGCAGGCAAGGGCGGGCCGGATCTCGCCATGCAGCGCCTGCTGCGCCGCGCCGGCCGCGCCACCGGGCCGGACCGCGCCGTGCTGCTGCTGAACCCGCGCCATGCGCTGATCCGCCGCCTGGCGGAACAGGCGGCCGGCGAGGCCGATCTGGCGGAGACGGCCGGGCTGCTGCTGGACCTGGCCCGGGTGCAGGATGGCGACAGCCCGCGCGACCCGGTGGGCTTCGCCCGCCGCGTGGCGGCGGCGCTGGCGCAGTGAGGGCGATGGGCCGCCGCGGGGCCTGACCCCCCGGCGCGCCCCCTTTGGCGCTCCCTTTGGCGCCCCCGGGGCGGCCCGCCGGGCTCAGCCGGCGCTGTTAATCGGCGCTGGCGGCGGCGGGTTCCGCCGCCGGCGCGCCCTCCGGCAGGATGGCGCCGAGCAGGATCTCGCCCGCCTGCTCCAGCGCGCGGGCCGCCGCCTCGCCGCCCAGATAGGGCACGGCGCAGAAGGCGCCTTCCAGCAGCAGCAGCATGCTGTCGCCGGCGATATCCGGCTCCGCCGCCCCGGCCTCGGCGCAGAGGGCGCGCAGCAGCTCGCGCATGGCGTGCT
Source organism: Pseudoroseomonas cervicalis (assembly GCF_030818485.1). NCBI lineage: Bacteria > Pseudomonadati > Pseudomonadota > Alphaproteobacteria > Acetobacterales > Roseomonadaceae > Roseomonas > Teichococcus cervicalis. The sequence continues at coordinate 2,621,310 of NZ_JAUTAJ010000004.1, forward strand.
TGCGGGCATCCGCCACCTGGCGGGCCGGGTGGTCGGGGTCGGGGAATTCGACGATGGCCAGGCCCATCGGGCAGCCGCGGAAGCCCGGGCTGCGCATCGCCTTGGCCGCCTGGCGCAGGAAGGCCATCGGCCGGTCGCGCGCCGGCATGCTGCCGCACAGCACCGGGCCGTACCAATCCTCCTCCTCGGCGCAATCCTCGCGCAGGATCGCCTCGACCAGCGCGTCCTTCGAGGGGAAGGCGCGGTAGAGGCTCATCTTGGTGGTGCCAGCGACGCGGCACACCTCCTCCACCCCGGTGGCGCGGATGCCCTGGCGGTAGAACAGCTCCTTCGCCGCATCCAGCACACGCTGCGCCGCCGGCCGCGCGTCACGCGGGCTGTGGGCCTTGGGCGTTGCCGTTTCGGTCACGGGAGCCTCCTTCCTCTGTCCTCGCGTTCTCGTGGGCAAAGCATCATCCCTGCCCCCTTGCAATGATACCGATCGGTACGTATCCCTATGTGACGAACCGGTCGGTATCATCCGGCCCTGGAGATAGGCAATGTCCTCCCACTTCCGCAAGGCCCTTCCTACGGCGTTGCTGGCCTTCGGGCTCCCGGTCCTGGCCAGCCAGGCCGCGCTGGCCCAGCCTGCCCCGCCCGCCGTCACCGTCGCCGAGCCCGTCCGCCGCCAGGTCACCGAATGGGACGAGCATGTCGCGCGACTCGAACCCTCCGCCCGGGTGGAGCTGCGGCCGCGCATCTCCGGCCAGGTGCAGCGCGTGCATTTCCGCGATGGCCAGATCGTCCGCCAGGGCGACCTGCTCTTCACCATCGACCAGCGCCCCTTCGCCATCGCCGTCGAGGCGGCGCGGGCCGAGATCGCGCGCGCCGAGGCGCGGCTGGATCTCGCCCGCCAGGACATCAACCGCACCGCCCCCCTGGTGCGCGACCGCATCGCGCCGCAGGCGCAGCTCGACAGCCGCCGCGCCGCCCAGCGCGAGGCCGAGGCGCAGCTCGCCTCGGCCCAGGCGCAGCTGCGCCAGGCCGAGCTGGAGCTGAGCTGGACCGAGGTGCGCGCGCCGCAATCCGGCCGCGCCTCCGACCGCCGGGTCGATGCCGGCAATCTGGTGCAGGCCAGCGACACGCTGCTGACCACCATCCTGGCGCTGGACCCGATCTATGCGGTGTTCGACATGAGCGAGGCGGATTATCTCCGCCTGGCGCGCGCCGGCATCACCCGCCCGGGCGCCGAGCCCGCGGTGCAGCTGCGCCTGGCGGATGAGACCGAATGGCCGCGCCAGGGGCGGCTCGACTTCCTGGACAGCGCGCTGCAGGGCCGCTCCGGCACGCTGCGCGCCCGCGCGCAGATCGCCAACCCGGACATGCTGCTGGCGCCCGGCCTGTTCGCCCGGCTGCGGCTGCGCGCCGGCGAGGGCGAGGCGCTGCTGATCCCGGACGCCGCCATCGCCGCCGACCAGGCCGCCCGCATGGTGATGACCGTCACCGCCGACGGCACGGTGCAGGCCAAGCCGGTGACGCTGGGCCCGGTGGTGGACGGGCTGCGCGTGGTGCGCCAGGGCCTGTCGCCGCAGGACCGCGTCATCGTGGCCGGGCTGCATTTGGCCCGGCCGGGCGGGCGCGTCACGGCGGAGCTGGCGCCGCCGGCCCGGCTGGCGCAGCGCTGAGCCAGAAGCCTGGGGGAGAATGAATTCTCCCCTTTTCTTTCAGGCTGCCGCGCGAGCGTGGCCAGGCGGGCCGCCGACCGACAACGGAGGTCGGCCCTGAAAGAAAGGGGGAATTCATTCCCCCGGAACTTTCCTGTTTCTTCCTTTCTGGGACAAAGCCCATGCGCTTCGCCCGCTTCTTCATCGCGCGGCCGGTCTTCGCCGCGGTGATCTCGATCGCGATCACGCTGATCGGGGCCATCGCCGCCTTCCGCCTGCCGATCAGCGAATATCCCGAGATCGCGCCGCCCACGGTGACGGTCAACGCCACCTATCCCGGCGCCTCCGCCGAGACGATCGCCGCCACGGTGGCGACGCCGCTCGAGCAGGAGATCAACGGCGTCGACAACATGCTCTACCTCACCTCGCAATCGACCGGTGACGGGCGTCTGACCGTCACCGTGGTGTTCCGCCAGGGCACCGATGTCGATGCGGCGCAGGTGCTGGTGCAGAACCGCGTGGCCGTGGCCGAGCCGCGCCTGCCCGAGGAGGTGCGCCGCCTCGGCCTGCAGGTGCGCAAAGCCTCGCCCGACCTGCTGATGGTCGTGCACATGCTCTCGCCCGATGGCTCGCGCGACCAGCAATACGTGTCGAACTACGCGACGCTGAATGTGCGCGACCGGCTGGCGCGGCTCGATGGCATCGGCGATGTGCAGATCTTCGGCGCGCGCGACTACGCCATGCGCATCTGGCTCGACCCCTCGCGCGTGGCGGCCCGCGGCCTGACCCCGGGCGAGGTGGTGGAGGCGCTGCGCCGCGCCAATGCGCAGGTGGCCGCCGGCGGGCTGAACCAGCCGCCAACCGGCATCGGCCAGGGCCAGGCCTTCCAGGTGAACGTCCAGGCGCTGGGCCGCCTGATCACGCCGGAGGAATTCGCCGAGACGGTGGTGGCCACCGGCGAGGGCGGCGCGCCGGTGCGGCTGCGCGACATCGCCCGCGTCGAGCTGGGCAGCCAGGACTACACGGTCAACGCCTACCTCAACAACCAGACCGCGACCGCCATCCCGCTGTTCCAGCGCCCCGGCTCCAACGCGCTGGCCACCGCCGAGGCGGTGCGCCACACCATGGAGGAGCTGTCGAAGAGCTTCCCGCCCGGGCTGCAATATTCCATCGTCTATGACACGACGCGCTTCATCGCCCAGTCGATGGAGGCGGTGCTGCACACCTTCATCGAGGCGATCCTGCTGGTCGTCGTCGTGGTCATCCTCTTCCTGCAATCCTGGCGCGCGGCGGTGATCCCGCTGCTGGCCATCCCGGTCTCCATCGTCGGCACCTTCGTGGCGATGTCGGCGCTGGGGCTGTCGCTGAACACGCTGTCGATGTTCGGCCTGATCCTGGCCATCGGCATCGTCGTCGACGACGCCATCGTCGTGGTGGAGAATGTCGAGCGCCACCTGGCCGACGGCATGCAGCCGCGCGCGGCGGCCGAGCGCACCATGGACGAGGTGGGCTTCGCGCTCCTCGCCATCGCCCTCGTGCTCTGCGCGGTCTTCGTGCCCACCGCCTTCATCTCCGGCATCGCCGGCGCCTTCTACCAGCAATTCGCCGTCACCATCGCGGTGGCGACGCTGATCTCGGCGCTGGTCTCGCTCACCCTCTCCCCGGCCCTCGCGGCCCTGCTGCTACGGCCGCACAGCCACCATGCCCCCACCGGCTGGCGCCGCTGGGCGACCGCCCCGGTCGGGCTGTTCTTCCGCGGCTTCAACCGCGCCTTCGACGCCATGTCGCTCGGCTATGGGCGGATGACGCGACGGCTGCTGCGCTTCTCGGCGCTGCTGCTGATCCTCTATGCCGGGCTGCTGGCGGCCACCGGGCAGATGGTGCGCACCACGCCGACCGGGCTGATCCCGCCGCTCGACCGCGGCTATCTGATCGCCGCCTTCCAGCTGCCGCCGGGTGCGGCGCTGTCGCGCACCGATGGCGTGGTGCGCCGCGCCTCGGAAGCCGTGCTGCAGATCCCGGGCGTCGAGGGGGCGGTGGCCTTCGTCGGCTTCGACGGCGCCACCTTCACCAACGCGCCGAATTCGGGCGTGATCTTCGTCACCCTCAAGCCCTTCGAGGAACGCGCGGCGCAGGGCCTGGCCTATGGCGCCATCCTGGGCCAGGTGCAGGCGCGCCTCGCCCAGGACCGCGAGGCGATGGCGCTGGTCATCCCGCCCCCCTCGGTGCCCGGCATCGGCACCGGCGGCGGCTTCAAGCTCTATGTGCAGGACCGCACCGGCCAGGGGCCGCGCGCGCTGGAGCAGGCGACGCAGCGCATCGTCGGCGCCGCCTTCCAGCGGCCCGAGATCGCCATGGCCTTCACCCTGTTCAACACCTCCACCCCGACGCTGCGCACCGAGGTGGACCGCAGCAAGGCGGAGATGCTGGGCGTGCCGGTCTCCCGCGTGGCGGAGACGCTGTCGGTCTATCTCGGCTCGGCCTTCGTCAACGACTTCAACATCCTTGGCCGCACCTACCGGGTCACCGCCCAGGCGGAGGAGGCGCAGCGCCTGACGCCGCGCGACGTCGCCCTGCTGCGCACCCGCAATGATGACGGCCAGATGGTGCCGGTGGGCGCGCTGGCCCGCTTCGCCGACGACACCGCGCCCTATCGCGTGCCGCGCTACAACCTCTATCCCGCGGCCGAGATCCAGGGCGCGGCGAAGCCCGGCATCTCCACCGGCCAGGCGATCGCCGCCATGGAGGCGGTGCTGGCCAGCGAGCTGCCGGACGGCTTCGGCTTCGAATGGACCGAGATCGCCCTGCAGGAGACGACGCAGGGCAACACCGCGCCGATCGCCTTCGGCCTGGCCGTGGTCTTCGTCTTCCTGCTGCTGGCGGCGATGTATGAAAGCTGGCTGCTGCCGCTGGCGGTGGTGCTGATCGCGCCGATGTCCGTGCTGGCCGCGCTGATGGGCGTGGTGTGGCGCGGCCTCGACAACAATGTGCTGGTGCAGGTGGGTCTGGTGGTGCTGGTGGGCCTGGCCGCCAAGAACGCCATCCTGATCGTCGAATTCGCCCGCGCCGCCGAGGCCGAGGGGATGAGCCGCTGGCAGGCGGCGGAAGCCGCCGCGCGCACCCGGCTGCGGCCGATCCTGATGACCTCGCTGGCCTTCATCCTGGGCGTGCTGCCGCTGGCCATCGCGACCGGCGCCGGCGCCGAGATGCGCCAGAGCCTGGGCACCGCGGTCTTCGCCGGCATGCTGGGGGTGACGATCTTCGGCCTGGTCTTCACGCCGATCTTCTACGTCGTCGCCCGCGCCATGGCCCGCCGCCAGAAGAGCGCGCCGCTGCAGCCGGCCCAGGCCACGCCCCACTAAGGGCGGGCCGGACCACAGCAGACACGATGAAGCCGGGGGGCTCCCACCCTCCGGCTTTTTTCTTTCGTGCTGCCGCCGTCGGGTGGGGAGGCGGGACGCGACGCTGGGCCGGAGCGCATCTGGCGAGTGTTGCGCCACCCGTCCCGGCCATGACCGGCAGCCGGAAGAAAACCGGCAGCTGAAAGAAATCAGTCCGCGTAGGTGCCGGCGGCTTCGATGATGGGGCGCCAGCGGGCGACTTCCTCGGCCAGGAAGCGGCGGTGGAATTCGGGGGTGGCGCGCTCGGCGGTGGCGGGTTCGGTGACCAGGTCGGCGAAGCGCTGGCGCAGGCGCTCCTCCTTCAGGGCGGCGCGCAGCGCGGTGGCCAGGCGTTGCTGCACCGGCTCCGGCGTGTGGGCCGGGGCGTAGAGGCCGTGCCAGGTGCTCATGACGATGCTGGGCTCGCCGGCCTCGGCGGTGGTGGGCAGTTCCAGCCCCGGCACGCGCTGCGGCAGGGTGACGGCATAGGCCTTGAGGCGCCCCTCGCGGATGAAGGGCATGGTGTTGGTGGCCTGGTCGCAGAAGATGTCGATGCGGCCTGCCATCAGGTCGGTGATGGCCGGCGCGCTGCCGCGGAACACCACCGGCGTCACCGCCCTTCCGGCGGCGTGCTGCAGCAGCATGCCGCAGAGCTGGTTGGCGCCGCCCAGGCCGGAATGCGCCAGGTTCAGCCTGTCGCCCTGCTGGCGGATCTGCGCCATGAAGCCGGCCAGGTCCTGGGCCGGGAAGTCGGGGCGCGCGATCAGCGTCATCGCCGCGTCGGAGGCGAGGCCGAGCGGCGCGAAGCTCTCCAGCACCGAGAAGGGCAGGCGCCGGTACAGCGTCGCCGTGCTGGCCATGCCGACATGGTGCATCAGCAGGGTGTGGCCATCGGGCCGCGCCTGGGCGACGCGGGCGGCGGCGATGGTGCCGCCGGCGCCCACCACATTCTCCACCACCACCGGCTGGCCGAGTTCGCGCGACATGCCCTCCGCCACCAGGCGGCTGATCACGTCCGTGGGCCCGCCGGCGGCGAAGGGCACGGTCAGGGTGATGGCGCGGCTGGGGAAGGCCTCCTGCGCGCGCAGCGCGGGGGCGGCCAGCAGCAGTGGCAGGGCGGCCATCAGGCCGCGTCGGGTGATGCGCATGGATCGATTCCCTCGAAGGCCAGGTGCTTGTTGCTTTGTCTGGCTCGTTCCGGTGCAGCGGGACGGGCGGCGGGGGCGCCGCCCGTCCGGTTCGTGCCGTTCAGGCGTTGTCGGCGCGGATCGCCTCGCAGACGGCCTCCGTCACCTCACGCGTCGTGGCCTTGCCGCCGAGATCGGGGGTCAGGATGCCGGCCCCCGTCACCTGCTCCACCGCGCGCATCAGCCTGGCGGCGGCGTCGCGCTCGCCGAGGTGCTCCAGCATCTGCGCGCCGGTCCAGAAGGTGGCGACCGGGTTGGCGATGCCCTTGCCCGTGATGTCGAAGGCCGAGCCATGGATCGGCTCGAACATCGAGGGGAAGCGCCGCTCCGGGTCGATATTGCCGGTGGGCGCCACGCCCAGGCTGCCGGCCAGCGCCGCGGCGAGGTCGGAGAGGATGTCGGCATGCAGGTTGGTGGCGACGATGGTGTCGAGGCTGCCCGGCTTCAGCACCATGCGCATGGTCATGGCGTCCACCAGCATCTTGTCCCAGGTGACGTCGGGAAATTCGTGGGAGACCTGCTCGGCGATCTCGTCCCACATCACCATGCCGTGGCGCTGGGCGTTGGACTTGGTGACGACCGTCAGGAATTTGCGCGGCCGCGCCTGGGCCAGGCGGAAGGCGTAGCGCATGATGCGGGTGACGCCGACACGGGTGAAGATGGCGGTCTCGGTCGCCACCTCCTCCGGCAGGCCGCGATGCGCGCGGCCGCCATGGCCGGCATATTCGCCTTCCGAATTCTCCCGCACGATCACCCAGTCCAGGTCACCCGGGCCGCAATCGCGCAGCGGCGGGGTGATGCCGGGCAGGATCTTGGTGGGGCGGACATTGGCGTACTGGTCGAAGCCCTGGCAGATCGGCAGGCGCAGGCCCCACAGGGTGATGTGGTCCGGCACGTCCGGCGCGCCGACGGCACCGAAATAGATCGCGTCGAAGCGCTTTAGCTGCTCCAGCCCGTCGCCCGGCATCATCACGCCATGCTGGCGATAATAGGCCGAGCCCCAGGGGAACTCCTCCACCGCCAGGCGGAAATCGCCGCAGCGGCGCTCCAGCGCCTCCAGCGCCTGCAGCCCGGCGGCGATCACCTCGGGGCCGATGCCATCGGCCGGAATGGCGGCGATCCTGTGCTCGCGCATCGCGTATCCTCATCCTCTTGGGCCGGCGAGCCTAGGATGGTGACGCGGCGGGATCGCGCGCATAGGATTATACAAGAAAACGCATCAATCCCGGGGAGGGCGCGGTGGAGCTGCGGCAGCTGGGCTGCTTCGTGGCGGTGGCGGAGGAGCTGCATTTCGGCCGCGCCGCCGCGCGGCTGCACATGCTGCCCTCGGCGCTCGGCCGCCATGTGCGGCAGCTGGAGGAGGAGCTGGGCACGGCGCTGCTGGTCCGCACCACCCGCCATGTCGCCCTGACCGCCGCCGGCAGCGCCCTGCTGGAGGAGGCGCGCGCCTTGCTGGCCGGTGCCGCCGCCGCCGCGCAGCGGGTGCGGGCCCTGGCGCAGGAGGCGCAGCTGCTGCGGCTGGGGGCGATCGACAGCGCCGCCTCCACCCTGCTGCCGCCCCTGCTGTCCGCCTTCCGCGCCCGGCACCCGGCGGTGGAGACGCGGCTGACCGAGGAGAAATCGGCCCGCCTGCTGCCAATGCTGGCCTCCGGCCGGCTGGATCTGGCCTTCATCCGCACGCCGCCCGCCGAGTCGGGCCTGGCCTTCCTGCCCTTGCGGCAGGAACGTCTGGTGGCCGCCCTGCCGCGCGGCCATGCCCTGGCGCGACGGCGGCAGCTTTCTGCGCGCGACCTGGTGGGGGAGCGGCTGATCCTGCCGCCGCGCCACAGCCGGCCGCACAGCCTGGCCCTGGCGGCGCGGCTGTTCGAGGAGGCCGGCCTGTCCCTGCCCCGCCCGGCGCAGGAGGCGGCGGAAAAGCAGACCATCGTCGGCCTGGTGGCGGCGGGGCTGGGCGTGGCGCTGGTGCCGGAATGGGCGGCGCAGCTGGGGGCGCGCGGGCTGGTCTACCGGCCGCTGGCGGCACCACGCGAGCCGGCGCCGGAGGCGATGCTGGGGGCGGCCTGGGTGGCAGGGCAGGTCTCGCCGGCGCGGGATCTGTTCCTGGAAGTTCTCAGGAAGGATTCTTCTTTTTCTGAAGAAAAAGAAGCAAAAAGACTTTCTTTCAGGCTGCCGCCGTCTCCCGGCTAGGCGGGACGCCAAACTGACAGAAGTTTTTTGGTTCTTTTTTAAAAAAAGAACTTTCCTGTGCATCCCCCTTCCCTTGCACCGCGCCCGGCGCGAAGCTGCCGCATCGAGGCGGGAGAGGGATGATGCCATGAGCGGATCGGAGGATCCCTATGCCCTGCTCGGCGTGGCGCGCGACGCCTCGGCGGAGGAGATCCGCCGCGCCTATCGCAAGCTGGCCCGCAAGCTGCACCCCGACCTGAACCCGGGCGACCGCCAGGCGGAGGAGCGCTTCAAGCAGGTCTCCGCCGCGCACGACCTGCTGTCGGATGCCGAGAAACGCGCCCGCTACGACCGCGGCGAGATCGACGCCAGCGGGCAGGAGAAGCCGCAGCCGCGCTACTGGCGGCAGCATGCCGGCGGCGAGGGCGACCGCCACAGCAGCGGCGCCGGCTTCGCCGACATGGCGGAGGAGGATGACATCCTCTCCGAGATCCTGGGCCGCCGACGGGCCGGGCGCGCCGGGTCGGGCATCCGCATGAAGGGCGCCGATCTGCGCGGCCGCGTCACGCTGGAATTCCTCGAGGCGGTGAATGGCGAGACCAAGCGTCTGGTGCTGCCCGATGGCTCGGCGGTGGATGTGAAGGTGCCGCCGGGGGCCGAGGATGGCCAGGTGCTGCGCCTGCGCGGCAAGGGGCAGGAAGGCTGGGGCGGCGGCCCGCCCGGCGATCTGCTGGTGGAGCTGGTGGTGCTGCCGCACCCGCTCTTCACCCGCGATGGCCACGACATCCGCCTGACCCTGCCGGTCAGCCTGACCGAGGCGGTGCTGGGCGGCAAGGTGGAGGCTCCGACGCCGGCGGGCACGGTGATGCTGGCCATCCCGCCCGGCAGCAACAGCGGCACGGTGCTGCGCCTGCGCGGTCGCGGCGTGCCGCGCCCGGATGGCAGCCGCGGCGATGCCTATGCCGAGCTGCGCGTGATGCTGCCGGAGAAGCCGGACCCGGCCCTGGAAGAATTCCTGCGCGGCTGGTCCGCGGGCCGCGCCCATGATCCACGAAAGGGGATGGGATGATCCGGCGCGAGGAATTCCTGCTCCAGTCTGGCCTCATCGAGCCGACGCTGGAGCTTTGGGTGTCGGAGGGCTGGCTGTCGTCGGAGGCGGAGCGGCCTGTGGCGGAGCTGGCGCGTGTGGCGCTGATCCGGGATCTGACGGAGGAGCTTGGGGTGAACGCGGCGGGTGTGGATGTGGCGCTGCGGCTGCTGGACCAGTTGCATGGTCTGCGCGCGGCCTTGCGGGCGGTGTTGGAGGGTCTGCCGCCGGAGGCGCGGGCCGCGGCGCTGGCGTCGCTGCGGGGGGATCTGGAATGACGAAACCCCCAGGGCGAATGCCATGGGGGTGTGGGATGCGGGGACAGGATTTGAACCTGTGACCTTCAGGTTATGAGCCTGACGAGCTACCGGGCTGCTCCACCCCGCGGTGGTGGGTTTGTTCCGTTCATGGTGGAAACCAAAAAGAAGGTCCGGCTTGGTGGCCTGGCGGCGACCTACTCTCCCGCGCCTTGAGGCGAAGTACCATGGGCGCTGGGGTGTTTCACGGCCGAGTTCGGGATGGGATCGGGTGTATCAACCCCGCGATGGCCACCAGGCCACCAAGCCGGATCTTCTTTTTGGGTGTGAACGGATGGTGTGTCTGATTTGGTGATGTGAGTGAGTGTGAGTGCGGATTGGTGCTGCGTGCGGTGTCGGTTTTGAGGCCGACAGCGATGGGAGAGATGAGATCGTTTGGGCTATTAGGACCGCTTAGCTGAGCCTGTTACCAGGCGTATACATGCGGCCTATCGACGTGGTGGTCTTCCACGGCCCTTGGGGAGACCTCGTTTAGAGGCTGGTTTCCCGCTTAGATGCCTTCAGCGGTTATCCGTTCCGTACTTAGCTACCCAGCGATGCTCCTGGCGGAACAACTGGTGCACCAGAGGTACGTCCATCCCGGTCCTCTCGTACTAGGGACAGATCCTCGCAAGTCTCCAACACCCATGGCAGATAGGGACCGAACTGTCTCACGACGTTCTAAACCCAGCTCACGTACCGCTTTAATCGGCGAACAGCCGAACCCTTGGGACCTGCTCCAGCCCCGGGATGCGATGAGCCGACATCGAGGTGCCAAACCTCCCCGTCGATGTGGACTCTTGGGGGAGATCAGCCTGTTATCCCTAGAGTACCTTTTATCCGTTGAGCGATGGCCCTTCCACGCGGGACCACCGGATCACTAAGGCCGACTTTCGTCTCTGTTCGCGCTGTCGCGCTCACAGTCAGGCGGGCTTATGCCTTTGCACTCAACAGCCGATGTCCGACCGGCTTGAGCCCACCATCGCGCGCCTCCGTTACCATTTGGGAGGCGACCGCCCCAGTCAAACTGCCCGCCACGCAGGGTCCTGGCCCCGGCTATACGGGGCTCAGTTAGATGCCAGAAAGGCGCAGGGTGGTATTTCAAGGATGGCTCCGCCGAAGCTGGCGCCCCGGTTTCATAGCCTCCCACCTATCCTACACAGCCCCTTCCTGGCACCACTGCGAAGTTGCAGTAAAGGTTCATAGGGTCTTTCCGTCTGACCACGGGTACCCCGCATCTTCACGGGGAATTCAATTTCGCTGAGCCCATGCTGGAGACAGTGGGGAGGTCGTTACGCCATTCGTGCAGGTCGGAACTTACCCGACAAGGAATTTCGCTACCTTAGGACCGTTATAGTTACGGCCGCCGTTTACCGGGGCTTCGGTTCGGAGCTTGCACTCCTCCCCTTAACCTTCCGGCACCGGGCAGGCG
>NZ_JAUTAJ010000004.1:3687500-3776983 GCF_030818485.1 Pseudoroseomonas cervicalis
ATTGGGGCGGCTTCATCAGCCCGACGGTCTTCTCGCTGGCGACCTCCGCGCAGGTGCTGATCTATGTGCTGGTGGGCGGGCTCGGCACGCTGCTGGGGCCGATCCTCGGCGCCTTCGCCATCCAGTACCTGATCACCGCCCTCGGCGCGCAGCAGGCGATCAACGCCAATCTGGTGCTCGGCATCATCCTCGTGGTCTTTGTGCTGCTGGTGCCGCAGGGCGTGGTGCCGGTGCTGCGCGACGGGCTGAAGCGCCTGTTCCGCCGCGCGCGGCCGGCCGAGGCGGCGCCGGCGCCGCTGGGCGCGGAGGCCAAGCCATGAGCGACGGCCTCACCCCGCTGATCCAGGCGCGCGGCGCCACCATGCGCTTCGGCGGCGTCACCGCCGTGAACAATGTCGATTTCACCCTGGGCGAGATGGAGCTGCGCTGCCTGATCGGCCCCAATGGCGCGGGCAAGAGCACCTTCTTCAAGATGCTGACCGGCCAGCTGACGCCCAGCAGCGGCACGGTGAAGTTCCGCGGCCGCGACATCACCGGCGCCGCGCCGCATGCCATCGCCCGCCTCGGCATCGGCATCAAGACGCAGGTGCCGAATGTCTTCAACGGCCTCACCGTGGCGGAGAATGTCGCCATCGCCGCGTCGCGTGGTAAATCGGCGCAGCAGGCGCGGCGCATCGTGGCGGAGACGCTGGAGCGTGCGCGGCTGACCGGCATCGCGCACCGCCTGGTCGGCCAGCTCGCCCATGGCCAGCGGCAATGGGTGGAGATCGCGACCGTGCTGGCGCAGGAGCCCGAGCTGGTGCTGCTGGACGAGCCCGCCGCCGGCATGACGCATGAGGAGGTGCTGCGCACGGCCGAGCTGATCCGCGAGATCAATCGCAGCCAGGCGCTGATCGTCGTCGAACACGACATGCAGTTCATCCGCATGATCGCCCGCAAGGTCACCGTCTTCAACCAGGGCGCCATCCTGGTGGAGGACGAGGTGGAGGCCGTGCTGGCGAACCAGGCGGTGCGCGATGTCTATCTCGGAAAGCAGGCGGCATGATGTTGCAGGTGCAGGGCCTCCGCGCCGGCTATGGGCGCATCCCGATCCTGGCCGGGGCCAGCTTCTCGGTGGGGCAGGGCGAATTCGTCGGCATCCTCGGCCATAACGGCATGGGCAAGACGACTCTGCTGAAGGCGCTGATGGGCTATCTGCCCGCCACCGCCGGCAGCGTCGTGCTGGAGGGGCGCGACATCACCCGCGCCAGCCCCACCGCCCGCGCCCGGCTCGGCCTCGGCTATGTGCCCCAGGGGCGGCAGATCTTCGGCGCGCTGACGGTGCGGGAGAATCTCCGCATGGGCTGCCTGCTCTCCGACAAGCCGGAGGAGCAGGTGATCGAGGAGGTGCTGGCGCTGTTCCCGCGCCTGGTGCGGCTGCTCGACCGCGCCGGCGGCGCGCTGTCGGGCGGCGAGCAGCAATTGCTGGCGCTGGCCCGCTGCCTCTGCGGCGATCCGCGGCTGATGCTGCTGGACGAGCCGACCGAGGGCATCCAGCCCTCGATCAACGAGGAAATCGTCGAGACGCTGCTCGCCCTGCGGCGGAGCCGCGACATCACCATCCTGCTGGTCGAGCAGAAGCTCGATTTCATCGCCGCGCTGTCGCAGCGCATCCTGATCATCCAGAAGGGCGCCATCACGCGGGAGACCACGCCGGAAGCGGTGCAGGATCCCGCCCTGATCGCGGAGTTCGTCGGCATGGCTGCCTGAGGCGCCACGACCCTTCCCAAGAAAAGACGGAGAGAAGCATGAGTGTCGCGAAGCCGAGTCTCGCGCAGCTGGAGGATATCGCCCTCGATCTGGGCTTCGACCTGGAGCCGGAGCGGCTGGCGGAGTTCCAGGCGCTGATGGAGGGTGCCGTCGCTGCCTACAACATCGTCGACGCGCTGCCCGACGAGAAGCCGGCGGTAACCTATCCGCGCATCCCGGGCTACCAGCCGCCGGCGGAGGAGAATCCGCTGAACGCCTGGTATGTGCGCACCGAGGTGAAAGGCGCAGCGGAAGGAAAACTCGCCGGCAAGCGGGTGGCGCTGAAGGACAATGTCTGCCTGGCCGGCGTGCCGATGATGAACGGCGCCGCCACGCTGCAGGGCTATGTGCCGGATCTGGATGCCACCATCGTCACCAGGCTGCTCGATGCGGGCGCCACCATCCTCGGCAAGGCGCATTGCGAGAGTTTCTGTCTGTCGGGCGGCAGCCACACCTCGGCGCTGGGGCCGGTGCACAATCCGCACAGGCATGGCTATTCCGCCGGCGGCTCCTCCTCCGGCTCGGCGGCGCTGGTGGCAGTGGGGGAGGTGGAGCTGGCGATCGGCGGCGACCAGGGCGGCTCGATCCGCATCCCCGCCTCCTTCTGCGGCATCTATGGCATGAAGCCGAGCTGGGGGCTGGTGCCCTATACCGGCATCATGCCGATCGAGGCGACCATCGACCACACCGGGCCGATGACGGCAAATGTCGCCGACAATGCGCTGATGCTGGAGGTGCTGGCCGGCCCCGACGGGCTCGACCCGCGGCAATCCGGCGTGCCGGCCGCGCCCTACACCGAGGCGCTGGGCCGTGGCGTGCAGGGCATGCGCATCGGCCTGGTGAAGGAGGGTTTCGGCTGGCCCGCCTCGCAGCCGGAGGTCGATGCCAAGCTGCGCGACGCCGCCGAGCGTTTCGCGAAGCTCGGCGCGGTGGTCGAGGATGTCAGCATCCCGATGCACCGTATCGGCAAGGAGATCTGGGCGCCGATCGGCAATGAGGGGCTGCAGGCGCAGATGATGCGCGGCAATGGCATGGGCTTCAACTGGAAGGGGCTCTACACGGTCGGGCTGGTGGATGCGCATGCGCCGTGGCGGGAGCGCGCCAACGACCTCTCCGACACGCTGAAGCTGTCCATGTTCATCGGCGAGTATTTTTCCCGCCATTATCGCGGGCGCTACTACGCCAAGGCGCAGAACATCGCCCGCCGCCTGACCGCCGCCTATGACGCGGCGCTGGCGCGCTACGATCTGCTGCTGATGCCGACCCTGCCGATGGTGGCGACGCCGCTGCCGCCCGCGGATGCGCCGCTGGCGCTGATCGCGCAGCGCGCCTTCGAGATGCTGCCCAACACCTGCCCGACCGATGTCACCGGCCATCCGGCGATGAGCCTGCCCTGCGGCCTGGTCGACGGGCTGCCGGTGGGCGCCATGCTGATCGGCCCCCGCTGGGGCGAGAGCGCCATCTACGCCGCCGCCGCCGCCTTCGAGGCGGATGGCGATTGGCGGAGCTTCTAGCCGTGATCAGCATCACCGCCATCCTGCGCGCGCGGGAGGGGGAGGGGGAAAGGCTGGCCGCCGCCCTCGGCGCCGTCGCCGCGCATGTGCGCGAGAAGGAGCCCGGCACGCTGGGCTTCTACATCGCGCGCGACCTCCAGGACCCCGCGCGCTTCACCACCTATGAGCGCTTCGCCGATGTCGCGGCGATGGAGTCGCATAATGGCTCCGACGCCGTGGCGCGCTTCTTCGCCGAGGCGGGACCGCTGATCGACGGCCCCGTCACCCTGCTGCATTGCCAGGAATGGGAGGCTGTCCAGAAATGACCGCTCTGCACGAGATGGAGTTGCTGGAACTGACCGCGAAGATCCGCGCCCGCGAGATCTCGCCGGTGGAGGCGACGCGCGCGCAGCTCGACCGCATCCGCGCGCTGGACGGGGCGCTGCATTCCTACGCGCTGGTGCTGGAGGCGCCGGCGATGGACGCCGCCCGCCAGGCGGAGGCGGAGATCGCCCGCGGCGAATGGCGCGGGCCCCTGCATGGCGCGCCGATCGCGGTGAAGGATCTCTGCTGGACGGAGGGTGTGCCCACCGCCGCCGGCACCACCATCCATCGCGATTTCCGCCCCGCCGAGGATGCCACCGTGGTGGCGCGGCTGCGCGCGGCGGGGGCGATCATCCTGGGCAAGCTGCAGATGACGGAGGGGGCGTATTCCGCCCATCACCCCAGCATCCCGGCGCCGCTGAACCCCTGGGGACCGGCGCATTGGACCGGCGCCTCCTCCTCCGGCTCCGGCGCGGCGACCGCCGCGGGGCTGTGTTATGGCGCGCTGGGTTCGGACACCGGCGGCTCCATCCGCTTCCCCTGCGCCGCCAATGGGCTGACCGGCATGAAGGGCAGCTGGGGCCGGGTCAGCCGGCATGGCGTGTTCGATCTCGGCGCCAGCCTCGACCATATCGGGCCGATGACGCGCAGCGCGGCGGATGCCGCCGCCATGCTCGGCGCCATCGCCGGCGAGGATGCCAAGGACCCGACCGCCGCCTCCCTGCCGGTGCCCGACTACCTGGCCGGCATCGGCGAGGGCATTGCGGGTCTGCGCATCGGCCTCGACCCCGCCTGGAACGCCGAAGGCTGCGATGCCGACACGCTGGCCGTGGTCGAAGCCGCGGCGAACACCCTGGCAGCCCTCGGCGCCCAACTGACAGAAGTACGGTTTCCGGATCCGTCGCAGGTGATCCGCGACTGGTTCCCGCTCTGCGCGGTGGAGGTGGCGGCGGCGCATGCGGCGACCTGGCCGGCGCGGCGCGATGAATACGGCCCCATCCTCTCGGCGCTGATCGAGCAGGGGCATGGTGTCTCGGCGCTCGACCTGCATGCCATCGACATGCGGCGCCGCGGCTTCACCGCCCGGGTCAATGCGCTGTTCGCCGATATCGACCTGCTGCTGGTGCCGGTGCAGGCCTTCGCCGCGCCGACCCTGGCGCGCATGGGCGATCTCGGTGCCGACGAGGCGCTGATGAAGGGGCTGCTGCAATACACCTGCCCCTTCGACATGACCGGCCATCCGGCGCTGACCCTGCCCGGCGGTGTCACCGCCCAGGGCGGCATGCCGGTCGGCTTCCAGCTGATCGGCCCGCACTGGTCGGAGGCGATGCTGTTCCGCGCCGGCCATGCCTACCAGTCGGTGACCGGCTGGCACCGCCGCCACCCGGCGATGGACGCGCTGGCGGTGCCGGCATGAGCCGCCACCACACCATCCCCGCCACGCCGGAGAGCATGGTCTGGGGCTATTTCGAGGCCGGCCAGAAGCCGGTGCTGGAGGTGGAGAGCGGCGACATCGTCACCCTCTCCTCCTGGCCGGCGGGGGGGATGGAGGCGATGCCCGCCGACATCCCGCTGCTGCCCGAGCATCGCGCGGCGCTGGAGGGGCTGCCGCGGCTCGGCGCGCATTTCATCACCGGCCCCGTGCAGGTGCGCGGCGCGCGGCCGGGCGATGTGCTGCAGGTCGACATTCTCTCGCATGAATTTCCCACCGATTGGGGCTTCGTCTCCATCCTGCCGCTGCTCGGCGCCCTGCCGGAGGAATTCACCGAGTATGAGACGGTGCATCCGCGGCTGGACCGCGAAACGGGGGAATGGGTGCTGCCCTGGGGCGGCCGGCTGAAGGCCGAGCCCTTCTTCGGCATCCTCGCCACCACCCCGCCGCCGGAATGGGGAAGGCAGCCCTCGCCGCCGCCGCGCGCCTTCGGCGGCAATATGGACAACAAGGCGCTGAAGCCCGGCACCACCCTCTACCTCCCGGTCTTCGTCGAGGGCGCCGGTTTCTGCGCCGGCGACGGCCATGGCGTGCAGGGCGATGGCGAGGTCTGCATCACTGCGGTGGAGACCGCGCTGACCGGCAGTTTCCGCCTCACCCTCCGGCGCGATTTCGCGCTGCGCGGCCCCTTCGCCGAGGATGCGGAGAATCTGATCTCCATCGGCCTGGACGAGGATCTCGACGACGCCGCCAAATCCGCGGTGCGGCAGATGGTGGAGCAGATCGTGGCGCGCACCGGCCTCAGCCGCAACCACGCCTATATGCTCTGCTCGCTGGCGGGCGATCTGCGGGTGACGCAGATCGTCGACGGGGTGAAGGGCTGCCACATGGTGCTGCCGAAGCGCGCCCTGCCGCCGGGCTCGGCCGCATGAGCATGGCGCTGTTCGACCGCATCATCATCGGCGCCGGCTCCGCCGGCTGCGTGCTGGCCAACCGGCTGAGCGCCGACCCCGCCTGCCGCGTGCTGCTGCTGGAGGCCGGGCGGGAGCCGCCGCTGGCCTCCCGCATCCCCTCCGACTGGAGCACGATGTTCAACACGCGGGTCGATTGGGGCTACCACACCGAGCCGCAGCCAGGCTGCCGCGGCCGGCGCATCTTCTGGCCGCGCGGCCGGATGCTGGGCGGCTCCGGCTCGCTGAACGCCATGATCTACATTCGCGGCGTCGCCTCGGATTACGAGGGCTGGGCGGCGCTGGGCTGCCCGGAATGGGGCTGGGCGCAGGTGCTGCCCGCCTTCCTGGCCAGCGAGCACAATGCGGACCTCCCCGCCGGCCCCTACCACGGAAAGGGCGGCCCCCTGCATGTGGGGCAGGCGCCCTATCGCGACCCGCTGGAAGAGTCCTGGCTGGTGGCCGCCCTCGCCGCCGGCCTGCCGCGCAACCCGGATTTCAACGGGCCGGAGCAGGAGGGGGTGGGCTTCTTCCAGCTCACCCTGCGCCATGGGGAGCGGCATGGCACCGCGGCCGCCTATCTGCGCCCGGCGCTCACCCGGCCGAACCTGGCGCTGGAGAGCGGTGTCACCGTGACACGGCTGCTGCTGGAGGGCAGCCGGGTGCGCGGCGTCGAATATCTGCGGCAGGGCCAGCCCTGCCGGGTGATGGCGGAGGAGGCGGTGGTGCTGGCCGCCGGCGCCATCGGCTCGCCGCATCTGCTGATGCTCTCCGGCATCGGCCCGGCCGATGCGCTGCGCGAAGCCGGCGTCACCCCGCGCCACGACCTGCCAGGCGTCGGGCAGAATCTGCAGGACCACATCAACATCCCGATCTGCTTCCACATGGAGGAACGGCGCGGCATCGGCGCCATGGACGAGGCGGAGCGTGAGGCCAGCCTGGCGCGATGGCAGGCGACGCGGGACGGGCCGCGCAGCTCCCCCTGGGTGGCGGCGGGCGGCTTCGCCCGCACCCGGCCCGGTCTGGTGGCGCCCGATATCCAGCTCTACGGCGCCGCCAGCGCGCATCAGGATTACGGGCGGCACCTTTCCACCCGGCCCGGCATGACGCTGCACGCCACGCTGCAGCGGCCGAACAGCCGCGGCGAGATCCGCCTGCGCTCGGCCGACCCGCTGGAGGCGCCGGCGATCGACCCGCGCTATTTCAGCAGCGACCCCTCGGGCGAGGATCTGGCCACGCTCGCCGCGGGCATCGCGCTGAACCGCCGCATCGCCGCGAGCGCGCCGCTGGCCGGCCTGCTGACGCGCGAGGCCGGGCCGAGCGCCGATTGCCGCGACGCGGCCGAGCTGCGGGAGTTCATCCGCGGCCATTGCACCACCCTCTACCACCCGGCCGGCACCTGCCGCATGGGGCGCGACGCAAGGGCGGTGGTGGAGCCCGACACGATGCGGCTGCGCGGGCTGGAGGGGCTTTATGTCGCCGATGCCTCGGTCTTCCCGATGATGGTCTCCGGCAACACCAATGCGCCGACCATCATGGTGGCGGAGCGCGCGGCGGCGATGCTGGCCGGCCGCCAGGGCGCGGCGCGGGAGGCGGCGCTGCCCGGCTGACAGGGCGTGGTTTGACGCGCCCGGGGCCGCGGTCTAGGCAGGAAGCCGGGCGAAGGGGCGGCGCCCGGCGCCTGCGCGCGCGGTCCATCGGGCCGGGGCGGGCAGGGCGCGTCGCCGCCCGGCGCCC
Organism: Pseudoroseomonas cervicalis; assembly: GCF_030818485.1. NCBI lineage: Bacteria > Pseudomonadati > Pseudomonadota > Alphaproteobacteria > Acetobacterales > Roseomonadaceae > Roseomonas > Teichococcus cervicalis. The sequence continues at coordinate 3,695,225 of NZ_JAUTAJ010000004.1, forward strand.
GCCGCGCCGCCGGGCAGGATCCACCGATGCCGCATGCCGATCCCGTGCTGATCGCTCTCGACTGGGGCACTTCCAGCCTGCGCGCCTTCCTGATGGGCGCCGGCGGCGCCGTGCTGGCGCGGCGCGAGGGCGGCCCGGGCATCACCGCCCTGCCGCGCCCGGGGCCGGAGGGCTTCGCCGACATCTTCACCGCCGAATGCGGCGCCTGGCTGGCGCGCTGGCCCGGCCTGCCCGTGGTGGCGGGCGGCATGGTCGGCAGCGCCCAGGGCTGGCGCGAGGCGCCCTATGTCGAATGCCCCGCCGACCTGGCCAGCCTGGCGCAGGGCGCGGTGGCGGTGGAGGCGCCGGGCGCGCGCATCCTGATCGCCCCCGGCGTGCTGCTGCCCGCCCAAGGGGAGGCCGCGCCGGATGTGATGCGCGGCGAGGAGATCCAGCTGGCCGGCGCGCTGGCTGGGCATCCCGCGCTGCGCGGCGCGGCGCGTTTCGTCATGCCGGGCACCCACAGCAAATGGGTGTCGCTGCGGGATGGCCGCATCACCGGATTCTCGACCTACATGACCGGCGAGCTGTTCGCCGTGCTGCGCCGCCACTCGCTGCTGGGCCGGCTGATGCCCGACACAGCCGCCCCGCCCGACCAGGCGGAGGCCGGTTTCGCGCGCGGGCTGCGCATGGCGCGCGACAGCGGGCCCGGCGATCTGCCGCACCAGATCTTCGCCGCCCGCAGCCTCGGCCTGACCGGGCAGCTGCCGCCGGCGGCGCTGGCCGATTTCCTCTCCGGCCTGCTGATCGGGCATGAGCTGGTCTCCGGCCTGGCGCGCGCGGCGGGCGAGGGGGAGACGCTGGCGCTGATCGGCGAGGCCGCGCTCTGCGCCCGCTACGCGGCGGCGCTGCGGGATTTCGGCGCGCCGCCGGCGCTGCTGCTCGGCAACACCGCGCCCGCCGGGCTGTTCGGCTTCGCCGCCGCCGCCGGGCTGGTGCCGCCCGCCCCCGATGCCCCGCCGCAGGAGCCCGCGCCATGACCGCCTCCCCCCATGCCGGTCGCTTCGACGCGGCGCTGGCCGCGCTGCCGCTGATCGCCATCCTGCGCGGGCTGACGCCCGCGGAGGCCGAACCGGTGGCGACCGCCCTCTACGCGGCCGGCTTCCGGCTGATCGAGGTGCCGCTGAACTCGCCGGAACCTTTCGACAGCATCGCCGCCATCCGCCGCGCCCTGCCGCAGGATGCGCTGGTCGGCGCCGGCACGGTGACGCGGGAGGCCGAGGTGGCGGAGCTGGCGCGGCTGGGCGCCGAGCTGGTGGTGATGCCGCATGCCGACATTGCGGTGATCGGCGCGGCGGCGCGGGCCGGGCTGCTCTGCACCCCGGGCGTCGCGACACCGACCGAGGCCTTCGCCGCGCTCGCCGCCGGCGCCACCGCGCTGAAGCTGTTCCCGGCCGAGCTGGTGACGCCGCCGGTGCTGAAGGCGATGCGCGCCGTGCTGCCCAGGGGCACCAGGCTGCTGCCGGTGGGCGGCATCACGCCGCAGGGCATGGCGCCGTTCCGGGCGGCGGGGGCGGCGGGCTTCGGCCTGGGCTCGGCGCTCTACGCGCCCGGCATGGCGGTGGCGGAGATCGCCGAGCGCGCGGCCGCCTTCCGCGCTGCCTGGGCGGCGCTGCCGGAGGGCTGAGGCTCAGACCACGCCGCCATTGGCGCGCAGCACCTGGCCGTTGATCCAGCCGCCATCCGGCCCGGCCAGGAAGGCGACGGCGGCGGCGATGTCCTCCGGCGTGCCCAGCCGCTCCAGCGGCGCCATCTTCGCCATGCGCTGCACCAGCTCCTCCGGCTTGCCGGTCAGGAACAGATCGGTGGCGGTGGGGCCGGGGGCGATGGCGTTGACGGTGATGCCGCGGCCGCGCAGCTCCTTGGCCAGGATCGCCGTCAGCGTCTCCACCGCCGCCTTGGTGGCGGCATAGATCCCGTAGCTTTCGAGCTTCAGCCCGACGACGCTGGTGGAGAAATTGACGATGCGCCCGCCCGGCCGCAGCCGCTTCGCCGCCTGGCGCAGCGTGTGGAAGGTGCCGCGCAGATTGACATCGACCTGCCGGTCGAACTGGGCGTCCTCGGCCTCGGCCAGCGGGGAGAGCGCCATGATGCCGGCATTGTTCACCAGCACGTCCAGGCCACCGAAGGTCTCTTCGGCCGTGTCGAACAGCCGCGCCACGGCGGCGGCATCGGCCACATCGGCCTGGACGGCCAGGGCGCGGCCGCCCGCCGCCTCGATCCGCGCCACCACCTCGGCCGCGGCGCCGGCGCTGCCGGCATAGTTGACCACGACGCCATAGCCGTCGCGGCCCAGCCGTTCGGCGATGGCGGCGCCGATGCCGCGCGAGGCGCCGGTGACGAGGGCAATGCGGGATCCGCTCTGGGACATGGGGGGTCTCCTGTCGCTGGGGCCGCCATCGGGGCGGTGCCGCGCCTGATCTACGCCGCCGCGCCGGGCGGATCATCGGGCACAACCCGGCAGGAGTGTTCGGGAATGCCGCACAATGGCGAGGGCGGCGGGGCAGGGCGCGGGCGGCGGCCACCATCACGGTGCCCGCCGCCCGCCGGCCAGGGGCTCAGCGCGCCGGGCGGGCGCTGCCCTGGGCCGCCTGCTCGATCACCCCGGCCACCGCCTGCGGCTGGCTCACGAAGGGCACATGGCTGGCCGCGACCTCGGTCACCTGCGCGCCGATGCGGCTGGCCATGGCGCGCAGCATGCGCGGATGGATCGCCTTGTCCTCGGTGGCGATCACCGCCCAGCTCGGCCGGTCGCGCCAGGCCGCCCGGGTGGTGGGGGCGCTGAAGGCGGACATGGCGATCGGCACCTGGGAGTCGCGCAGGAAGGCGGCGTCGGCATCGCTGAGATCGGCGGCGAAGCCGGCCTTGAAATTCTCCGGCCGCAGGAAGCCGAAGCCGTCGGCATGGGTGTCGATGACGAATTCGGCGGGGATGCCGTAGCCCTCATATTGCTGCGCCGTCGTCTCCCCCACATCCGGGGAGAAGGCCGAGACATAGACCAGCCCCGCCACCTTGGGGTCGGCGCCGGCCTCGGTGATGACGGTGCCGCCCCAGCTATGGCCGACCAGGATGACCGGGCCATCGGCGCGCTCGATGACGCGGCGGGTGGCGGCGACATCGTCGGCCAGCGAGGTGAGCGGGTTCTGCACGATGCTGACGCGGTAGCCGCGCTGCGTCAGCAGGTTATGCACCCCGCGCCAGCCCGAGCCATCGGCGAAGGCGCCATGCACCAGCACGACATTGCGGACCGGGCCGGGGGCCGTGGCGGCGTTGTTGCCCCCCTGGTTCCGGCCCTGGGCCGAGGCGGCGACCGGCAGGGCGGCGGCGGCCAGGGCGGCGGCGAGGGCGGTGCGGCGATCAAGGCTCATGGGAAGCTCCTTCCTGGAATGGGTCAGATCGGCGGCGGAGCCTCCGGCCGGAAAGGCGGGGCGGCTCCCTCCATATTGTCCGCGATAATCATTATCGCGATAACCAAAACATGGCGCGTGACGCGGTGCTTGTCGAGCGCAAAATTATCGCGATATATGTCCTCGCGATTTCGTTATGCCGAGGAGGTGCCGCGCGCCATGACCGGGAATGAGAAGGGCCCGCCGCCGCTGGAGGAGCAGCTCTGCTACGCCATCTATTCGGCGGGCATCGCCATCCAGCGAGCCTACAAGCCGCTGCTGGACGAGCTGGGGCTGACCTACCCGCAATATCTGGTGCTGAACGTGCTGGCGCGCGAGGGGCAGCAGACGGTGGGCGGCATCGCCGAGCAGCTGGCCCTCGAATCCAGCACCCTGACCCCGCTGCTGAAGCGGCTGGAGGGGGCCGGGCTGGTGCGGCGCGCGCGCAACCCGGCCAATGAGCGCCAGGTGATGGTGGCGCTGACCGAGGCGGGCGAGGCGGTGCGGCGCCGCGCCACCTGCCTGGGCGACCGGCTGCTGGCCGCCTCCGGCCAGTCCATGGGCGCGCTGGGCGACCTCAATGGCGAGGTGAAGCGGCTGCGCGACGCCATCTACCGCCATATCGGCGGCTGGGAGGTCGCCCCCGGCAACGGCAAGCCGGGCGAGGTGCAGCCCGGCGACTGAGCGCCGGGCGGCCGACAGCCCGGCTCAGCCCGGCGCCGCCTCCGGCGTGGTGGCGATGGACAGCCGCAGGCCGCGCAGCAGCCCCGCCGCCGCGCCCGGCGCCTCGGCCGGCAGCAGCAGGATGGGGGAGCTCTCGCCCATCTGCGCCAGCAGCTCCGGCAGGCCCAGCGCCGTGACCAGGCCGCGCAGGCGGCGGGTTTCGGCATCCTCCGCGGCCGGGGCGGCGCCGAAGGTCAGCAGGGCGCTGTCCAGCGCCTCCGGCACCGCCTCCGCCCCGCCGGCGATGCGGAACTGGCGGGCGGAGAAGCCGTTCGGCCGGCGCTCCACCAGCCAGCCCTGGCGCCGCTCCTGACCCGCGGCATCCTCCTCCCGCATCTCCATCCAGAAGATCGGCGGCAGCGCCTCGGCCACGGCCGGGCTGCGCGACACCTCGGATTGCGCCAGGCCCTGCGCCAGCCCGGCGATCTCCTCCTCCACCGCCACGGCGTGCCCGCCCTCGGCGCGCAGGCGCTGCGCCGCGCGGCGCAGGTCGCGCGGCGCCGCCTCGCCCAGCAGGGCGGCCAGCAGGCTGTCCTGCGGGAATCTCGGTCGGGACGGTCCGGGCTGCATCGCCGCTCTCCTTGGCCAGGCGCCGTGATGCCCCGGCCGGGCCGCGACGCCAAGGGGAGCGGGTAAAGGCCGATCCCCGTGCGGATTTTTTCGGACCTATAGCGGAGCAGCTGCGTGGATTCGCGTGGGCCGCCGGCTGCGCCGACCAGCCCGGTTGCCGCCGAGCGCGGTATCGCTCTTCGATGCAGTGCTGCGCTGCGCTTTCCGAGTCCTGTCGCGACCCTCACGCCGGCGCGGCCACAGCCGGGCGCCGGATGCCGGCGCCCGGGCCGAGCCGCACCCGCAGCGGCGGCGCCGCGCGCCCGCGGCCTGGAATGGAACCGGATTCATTATTGGTGATCGTGGTTGAGGTCTGCTCCCCGCACATTTTTTGGCCTATTAAGCGAATTAGAAATGTGCATTCTGAGATTCACGAAACTTCGGGTGATAAGCGATGGGCCAGATACCTCCCCGCATCGATCATGTTGTCATCACCGTCAGGGACCGGCTGGACGAGGCGGCGGCGCAGTACAGGCGGCTCGGCTTCGCGCTGACCGAGCGTGGGCACCACTCGCTCGGCTCCAGCAACCACCTGGCGATCTTCGGGCAGGATTATCTGGAGCTGCTGGGCTTCGAGCCGGGCCGGGCGCAGCAGCGCGCCGATCTCTGGCACTATCCCGACGGGCTGAGCGGGCTGGTCTTCAAGCCGCTGCCCGAGCCGGGCTTCTTCGAGGCGCTGCGCGGGCGCGGCGTGCCGGTGGGCCCCGACAATGTCTTCCACCGCCCGGTGCGCACCGCCGAGGGCGAGGCCGATGCGCGCTTCCGCACCGCCACGCTGCAGGATCCCGCGATCCGCAATGGCCGGATCTTCTTCTGCCACCATGAGACGCCGGAACTGGTCTGGCGCGACGAATGGCGCGGCCATGCCAATGGCGCGCGCGGCATCGCCGAATTCGTCATCGCCAGCCGCGACCCCGACGCCACGGCGGCGCCCTATCGCGCGCTATTCGGCGCGGCGGCGCTGCAGCCGGTGCCGGGCGGCCTGGCCCTGGCCACCGACACCGCCCGCATCCTGCTGCTGAGCCCCGAGGCCGTGGCCGAGCGCTTCGGCGATGCCGCCCCGGTGCAGCCGGATGGCAGCGACCGCATGGTGGCGCTGGGCCTGGTCTCCGGCCGGCTGGACGGGCTGGCGGAGCGGCTGCGCGGCGCCGGCATCGCCGGCCTCGCCGAGCGCGGCGGCCGGCTGGTGGTGCCGGCGGCGGAGGCCGCGGGCCTCGCCCTGGCCTTCCAGCCGGCGGAGGGCTGAGCGCATGAAGGCCCTGGTGCTGCGCGAACATGGCGGGCTGGAGAAGCTGCGCCTGGAGAGCGATTTCCCCGATCCCGTGGCGGGGCCGGGGGAGGTGGTGCTGCGCGTGCGCGCCTCCTCGCTGAATTATCACGACGTCTTCACGCGCCGCGGCATGCCCGGCATCCGGCTGAAATTCCCGGTCATCATCGGCCTCGACGTGGCCGGCGAGATCGCCGCCCTGGGCGAGGGGGTGGAAGGCTGGGCGGTCGGCGACCGCGTGCTGGTCGACCCGATCAACCGCGTCGATGGCGGGCTGATGGGCGAGACCGAGCATGGCGGCCTGGCCGAGCTGTGCCGCGCCAAGGCGCATCAGCTGATCCGCCTGCCCGACACGGTCAGCTTCGAGCAGGCGGCGGCGCTGCCGGTCGCCTATGGCACGGCGCTGCGCATGATGCAGGCGGTGGGCCAGGTGCAGGCCGGCGAGAAGGTGCTGGTGCTGGGCGCCAGCGGCGGTGTCGGCGTCTGCTGCGTGCAGCTGGCGAAGCTCGCCGGCGCCCATGTCATCGCCTGCGCCGGCAGCGCCGAGAAGGGCGAGCGGCTGCGCGCCCTCGGCGCCGACGAGATCATCCTCTACACCGAGACGGATTTCCTGAAGGAAGTGCAGGAGCGCCACGGCAAGCCGGCGCGGCGGCGCGGCGCCAGGGGCGGCGGCGTCGATGTGGTGGTGAACTACACCGGCGGCGACACCTGGGTGCGCTCGCTGCGCACGCTGCGCAATGGCGGCAGGCTGCTGACCTGCGGCGCCACCGCCGGCTACGACCCGGCCGAGGATCTGCGCTTCATCTGGACCTTCGAGCTGCAGATCCGCGGCTCCAATGGCTGGGACACGCCGGACATCCACACCCTGCTGGACCTGGTCGGCAGCGGCCGGCTGCAGGCGGTGATCGACCGCACCTATCCGCTGGAGCAGGGGGCCGAGGCGCTGCGCCAGATCGAGGACCGCCAGGTCATCGGCAAGGTGGTGGTGACGCCATGAGCAGGCTGACGCCGGAGCAGGTGCAGGCCAAGCTCGACGCCTCGCCCTTCATCGCCTTCTCGGGGCTGCGCGTGGTCTCGGCCGATCTGGAGAAGGGCGAGATCACCATGCACGCCCCCTTCCGCCCGGAATTCGAGCGCGCCGCCGGCACCGGCCAGTGGCATGGCGGGCCGATCGCCGCCGTGATCGACACGGTGGGGGATTTCGCCCTCGGCATGCTGCTGGGGCGCGGGCTGCCCACCATCAATTTCCGGGTGGATTACCTCCGCCCGGCCATCAACACCGCCCTGGTCGCCACCGCCCGCGTGCGCCGCAACGGCCGCAGCGTCGGCACCGCCGATGTCGATGTCTTCGACGAGGCGGGCCGGCTGCTCGCCATCGGCCGCGGCACCTATGCCACGGCCGAGAAGCCGGGCTGAGAAAGGACGCGCCATGACACTCTCCCGCCGCTTCCTGCTGGCCGCTTCCGCCGGCCTTGTCACCGCCAGCGGCCTGCCGGCCCTGGCCCAGGCGCCGCGCCGCGGCGGCTCGCTCACCGCCAGCTGGGGCGGGTTTGAGCCGCAGGCGCTGTTCGTGCCGGGCGGTGGCGGCTCCAGCCCCTTCATGACCTCGACCAAGGTGCTGGAGCGGCTGCTGGCCTACACCGCCGATCTGCGCTTCCAGCCGGTGCTGGCCACCGCCATCGAGCCCTCGGCCGATTTCCGCAGCTACCGTGTGGTGCTGCGGCAGGGTGTCACCTGGCATGATGGCCGCCCCTTCACCGCCGAGGATGTGGTCTTCACGGTGCAGGAGCTGTGGAAGCCGATCGCCCTCGGCGTGGCGCTGAAGGCGCTGGAGGGCGTGGAGGCCGAGGGCAGCCACGCGGTGGTGCTGCGCTTTTCCTCGCCGGTGCCGGAATTCTTCTTCCGCTCCACTTTGGCCAGCCAGTTCGCGCAGGTGATCCCGAAGCATGTCTATGCCGGGCGCGACATCATCACCAACCCGGCCAACAACCGGCCGATCGGCACCGGGCCCTGGGTGGTGAAGGAATGGGTGCGCGGCAGCCATGTCGAATACGCCCGCAACGAGAATTACTGGGATGCCGGCAAGCCCTATCTCGACCGGCTGTTCATCCGCTGGTGGCGCGACCCGGCCTCGCGCGCCGCGGCCTTCGAGGCGGGGGCGCTGGATCTCGGCCTGTCCAACCCGGTGCCGCCGCCGGAGGTGGACCGGCTGGTGCGCGGCGGCAATTTCATCGCCAGCACGGATGGCTACCAGACCGCCAGCTGGTGCTCGACGGTGGAGTTCAACCAGCGGCGCGACCCGGTGAAGCGGCGCGAGGTGCGCCAGGCCATCCTGCACGGCATCGACCGGCAGTTCATCGCCGATACGGTGTATTTCGGCCGCGCCCGGCCGGGTGTCTCGCCGATCCACAGCGGCAATGGCGTGTTCTTCTCGGCCGATGTGCCGACCTATGCCTTCGACCCCGAGCGCGCGGCGCGGCTGCTGGACGCGGCCGGGCTGCCGAAGCGGCGTGGCGGGCGCTTCGCCATCAGCCTGGTCGCCGCCGGCTGGTTCGAGGAGAATGTGAAGATCGGCCAGTACCTGAAGCAGGCGCTGGAGGATCTCGACATCGCGGTGACGCTGGCGGTGCCGGACCGCGCCACCTCGCTGAAGCGCATCTACACCGATTACGACTACGACATCGCCGTCTCCAACTACACCGCGCCGATCGAGCCGGTGCCGGTGGTGACGCAGTACTTCACCAGCGACGGCATCGTGAAGGGCGCCGCCTTCCGCAACGCCACCGGCTTCTCGCTGCCGGCCATGGATGATGTCGTCGGCCGGCTGGCGGTCGAGACCGACGAGGCGCGGCGCAAGACTTTGGCGCACGACTTTGCCCGGCTGGCGGCGACCGAGGTGCCGCACACCCCGCTGGTGGAATTCGAGTCCTTCACCGTGGCGCGCAAGGGGGTGCGCAACCACAGCCTCTATGCCAACCAGATCGGCGAGAGCTGGGCCGATCTCTGGGTGGATGGCTGATGCTGCCGCTGCCGCTGCGCCGCCTGGCCCAGGGCGTGCCGCTGGTCCTCGGCGTCGTGGTGCTGAATTTCGTGCTGATCCAGCTGGCGCCGGGCAGCTTCCTCGACGTGATGACGGCGGAGCAGCAGGTCTCCGACCCGGCGCTGATCGAGCGGCTGCGCGTCACCTATGGCATGGACCAGCCGGCCTGGATGCAGCTGCTGCGCTATATCGGCGCGGTGGCGCGGCTCGATCTCGGCTTCTCCTACCGGCAGAACATGCCGGTGCTGGAGGTGATCCTGGCGCATCTGCCGGCGACGCTGCTGCTGATGCTGGCCAGCATCCTGGTGGCGGCGCTGCTCGGCGTCACTGCGGGAGTCATCGCGGCGGTGAAGGTGAACACGCTGTGGGACAATCTCCTGTCCTTCGCCGCGGTGTTCTTCTTCGCCGCCCCCAGCTTCTGGCTCGGCATCATGCTCACCGTGCTGTTCTCGGTGAAGCTGGGCTGGCTGCCGGTGGGCGGCATGGCGACTCTGGGCGGCGTCGGTGGTGCCCTCGCCACAGCGCTCGACGTGCTGCGCCACCTGCTGCTGCCGGCCATGGCGCTTGGCCTGTTCTACGCTGCCGTCTATGCCCGCGTCATGCGGGCCTCGATGCTGGAGGTGCTGCACCAGGATCATGTGCGCACCGCCCGCGCCAAGGGCCTGCCGGGCTGGCGGGTGGTGACGCGGCATGTGCTGCGCAACGCCCTGCTGCCCATCGTCACCCTGCTCGGCCTGCAGCTCGGCCACCATGCTCGGCGGCAGCGTGGTGGTGGAGACGGTGTTCTCCTGGCCCGGCATCGGCAGCCTGCTGCTCGACAGCGTCTCCAGCCGCAACTACCCGGTGGTGCTGGGCGTGATGGTGTTCAGCGCGCTGCTCGTCATCCTCGCCAATATCGTGGTAGATGCCGCCTATCAGCGGCTCGACCCGCGCATCCGGGGGCGCTGAGCATGTCCGCGACCGTCCTCTCCCCGGCCGGCGCCGGCGCGCCGCGCCCGCGCGCCGGGCTGCTGCGCCGCTTCGCCCGCAACCGCGCCGCGCTCATCGGCGCCGCCGTGCTGCTGCTGCTGGCCATCGTGGCGCTGCTGGCGCCCTGGTACTATCCGCGCAACCCGCTGCGCATCGTCGGCCGGCCGGAGATCTGGCCCTTCCTCGATCCGCGCTTCCCGCTGGGCACCGATTCCATGGGGCGCGACATTGCCGCCATGCTGGCGCATGGCGCGCGCGCCTCGCTGCTGATCGGGCTCTGCGCCAGCCTCACCGCCACGCTGATCGGCGTCACCATCGGCGCCACCGCCGCATGGTGCGGCCGCTGGGTGGATGAGGCGCTGATGCGCTTCACCGAGCTGTTCCAGGTGGTGCCGGGGCTGGTCTTCGTGCTCTCCATCGTCTCCATCCTGGGCGGCACCATCGCCAACATCACGCTCGCCGTCGGCATCGTCTCCTGGACGCAGATCGCGCGGCTGACGCGGGCCGAGGTGATGACACTGCGCAACCGCGAATTCGTCGAGGCCTGCCGCGTGCTCGGCATGCGCCCCTGGCAGATCCTGGCGCGCGAGATCCTGCCCAACGCCCTGCCGCCGGTGGTGGTGCTGGCCTCGCTCACCGTCGCCGCCGCCATCCTCTACGAATCCTCCGTCTCCTTCCTGGGTCTCGGCGACCCCAACATCGCCAGCTGGGGCCGGCTGGTGGGGGAGGGGCGGACGCTGATCCGCACCGCCTGGTACATCTGCGCCCTGCCCGGGGTCGCCATCATGCTGATGGTGCTGGCGCTGAACCTGGTGGGGGACGGGCTGAACGACGCGCTGAACCCCCGGCTGGGCCGCCATTGAGCGCGCGCCCGGAGGAACCCGACATGACCGACACCCTCTCCGCGCCCGCCGCCGCGCCCATCGCCGCGCGCTGGCGCAATCTGGGCGAACTCGCCGACCGCGGCCTCGACCCGCAGCGCCTAGCGCTGATCGATCTGCGCGAGCCCGGCACGGCGCGGCGCTACACCCATGGCGAGGTCGATGCGCTGGCCGATGGCGTGGCGCAGCACCTGCTGCAGCGCGGCCTGCGCCGCGGCCAGCGTGTCGCCATCCTGGCGCTGAACCGCGCCGAATACATCATCGCCTATTTCGGCATCATGCGGGCCGGGCTGGTGGCGGTGCCGGTGAACATCAAGCTGCCGCGCGAGACCATCGACTATGTGCTGCAGGATGCCGGCGTGGCGCTGGCCTTCGCCGATGCGGCGCGGCGCCCGCTGCTCGACCGCGCCTTGCCGGTGATCGATTTCGACGATCCGGCGGGCTGGCCCGTGCTGATCCGCCCGGCGCGCTTCGAGGCCGTGACGGCCGGGCCGCAGGAGATCGGCCAGATGCTCTACACCTCGGGCTCCACCGGCCGGCCCAAGGGCGTGCCGCTGAGCCATGCTGGGCAGCTCTGGGCGCTGTCCACCCGGCTGCAGCCGGGCGGCGAGGCGGAGCGCTACATCCTGGCGCAGCCACTGTTCCACATGAACGGGCTGTTCATGACCAAGACGGTCTTCGCCAGCAATGCCTCGCTGGTGGTGCTGCCCGCCTTCGAGACCCGCGCCTATACCGAGGCGCTGGCGGAATGGCGCGTCACCACCCTGACCGCCGTGCCCACCATGTTCGCCCGCGTGGTGAAGGAGGCGGAACTTCTGGCGCGGCATGATTTCTCGGCGCTGCGCCGCATCGGCCTCGGCTCCGCGCCGCTGACGCTCGGGCTGATCGAGCGGCTGCGCGCCACCTTCCCGCACGCCCAGATCGGCCATGGCTATGGCACCACCGAGGCCGGGCCGGCGGTGTTCGGCCCGCATCCCGATGGCCGGCCGGCGCCGCCCCTGGCGCTGGGTTATCCGGTGGCGGGGGGTGAGGTGAAGCTGGTGGGCGGGGCCACGCCGGAGGAGGGCGTGCTGTGGATGCGCAACCCCGCGGTGATGGCCGGCTACCACAATCTGCCCGAGCGCAGCGCCCGCGTGCTGCAGGATGGCTGGTATGACAGCGGCGATCTGATGCGCCGCGATGCCGATGGATTCTACTATTTCGTCGGCCGCGCCGACGACATGTTCGTCTGCTCCGGCGAGAACATCTACCCGGCCGAGGTGGAGAAGCTGCTGGAGGCGCATCCCGCCATCCAGCAGGCCAGCGTCGTGCCGCTGCCGGATGAGGAGCGCGGCCAGGTACCGGTGGCCTTCCTGGTGGCGCGCCCCGGCGCCGCGCCCTCGGCCGAGGCGGTGAAGCGTTTCGCGCTGGAGCGCGGCCCGGCCTACCAGCATCCGCGCCGCATCGCCTTCCTGGCCGAGCTGCCCTGGGCCGGCACCAACAAGGTGGACCGCGCGGCGCTGATCGCCGAGGCGCGGGCGCGGGAGGCGGCCGGCACATGGGCGCGCTGAACCCGGCGCCGCTGGCCGGCCGCGTGGCGCTGGTCACCGGCGCCAGCCGTGGCATCGGCCGCGCCATCGCGCTGCGCCTGGCCGCCGGCGGCGCCGCGGTGGTGGTGCATTACGCTGCCGCCGAAGCAGCGGCGGAGGCGGTGGTGGCGGAGATCCGCGAGGCCGGCGGCCGCGCCTTCGCCTTCCAGGCCGACCTCGCCGAGCCCGAGGCGCTGCGCCGCTTCCATGACCGCCTGGCGCCGCTGCAGCGGCAGCACTGGGGCGACGAGGCGCTGGACATCCTGGTCAACAATGCCGGGGTCGGCAGCGGCCGTCAGACCATCGAGCAGGTGAGCGAGGCGGAGTTCGACCGGCTGCTGCAGGTCAATCTGCGCGCGCCCTTCTTCCTGATCCAGGGCGCCCTGCCGCGGCTGAAGGATGGCGGGCGCATCATCAACATCTCCTCCATGGGCACGCGCGCCGCCTTTCCCGGCATGGCGGCCTATGCCCCCGCCAAGGCGGGGCTGGAGGCGCTGACGCGGCTGCTGGCGCAGCAGCTCGGCGCCCGCGGCATCACCGTCAACGCCGTGCTGCCCGGCGCCACCGCCACCGACATGAACCCGGCCGCGCGCGACCCGGTGCAGAGCCGGGTGACGGCGCAGGGCATCGCCCTCGGCCGCGTCGGCACGCCACAGGACATCGCCGGCGTGGTCGCCTTCCTGGCCTCGCCCGAGGGCGGCTGGGTGACCGGGCAGAGCATCGACGCCAGCGGCGGCCAGCGGCTGTAGCGCCCGCCTTTTCCCGACAGGATCGCCATGATGAACCGACGCCATTTCCTGGCGGCTTCCGCCGCGCTCAGCCTGGCCCGCCCCGCTGTGGCGCAGGACAGCCGCGCCCGCGTGCTGCGCTTCGTGCCGCAGGCCAATCTCAGCGCCATCGACCCGGTCTGGACCTCCGCGCATGTCGCGCGCAACCATGGCTACCTGGTCTATGACACGCTCTACGCCACCGATCGCCGCTTCCAGGTGCAGCCGCAGATGGCCGCCGGGCATGTGGTGGAGGAGGATGGGCTGCGCTGGATCATCACCCTGCGCGAAGGCCTGCGCTTCCATGATGGGGAGAAGGTGCTGGCGCGCGACGCGGTGGCCTCGATCCGCCGCTGGGGCCAGCGCGTGCCCTATGGCCAGAAGCTGCTGAGCGTGACGGAGGAACTGTCCGCCGCCGACGACACGCGCATCGTCTTCCGCCTGCGCAAGCCCTTCCCCCTGCTGACCAACGCCCTGGCGCTGTCCGGCCAGCCGATGTTCGTCATGCCGGAGCGGGTGGCGCGCACCGACGCCTTCACCCAGATCACCGACGCCACCGGCTCCGGCCCCTACCGCTTCAAGGCGGATGAGTTCATCTCCGGCGACCGCGCGGTGTATGAGCGCCATGCCGGCTATGTGCCGCGCCCCGACGGCGAGCCGAGCTTCGTCGCCGGCCCCAAGCGCGCCTTCTTCGAGCGGGTCGAATGGCGCATCATCACCGATGGCGGCACCTCCTCGGCGGCGCTGCAGGCGGGCGAGATCGACTGGTTTGAGCAGCCGGAATTCGAACTGACGCAGCTTTTCGCGCGCAATCGCCGCATCCGGGTCGAGGCGCTGGATTCCGCCGGTAGCAACGGCTTCCTGCGGCTGAACCACCTGCACCCGCCCTTCAACGACAAGCGGGTGCGCCAGGCGGTGCTGCGGGCGACGCGGCAGGAGGATTTCCTGATCGCCGATTACGGCACGGATCCGGATTTCTGGCGCACCGGCACCGGCGTCTTCACCCCCGGCACGCCGATGGCGAGCGATGCCGGGCTGGAATGGGTGCGCGACCCGCAGGACATCGCCACCGCGCGCGCCGCGCTGCGCGAGGCGGGCGCCGAGGGCGCGCCGGCACGGCTGCTCGGCGCCACCGACATCCCCTCCATCGCCGCGCGCGGGCCGGTGGCGGCGGATCTCTTCAGCCGGCTCGGCTTCGCGCTGGATTTCGCGCAATCCGACTGGGGCACGCTGCTGCAGCGACGCAACAGCCGCGAGCCGCTGGAGCGCGGCGGCTGGTCCGCCTTTTTCTCCGGCTTCACCGCCTATGATTTCGCCGACCCGGCCAGCCACCCGCTGCTGCGCGGCAATGGCACCGAGGGCTATCTGGGCTGGCCGACCATCCCCGAGCTGGAGCGGCTGCGCGAGCAATGGTTCGACGCGCCGGACGAGGCCGGGCGGCGCGCCATCGCGCGCGACATCCAGCGCGTGGCGCTGGAGGAGGTCTGCTACATCCCGACCGGCACCGGCCGCCCGCGCACCGCGCTGCGGGCCGAGCTGCAGGACCGGCTGGAGGGCGTGCCGATCTTCTGGAACATCCGCCGCGGCTGAGGGCCCGGGCCGGCGCCCTGCGCCGGCCGTCCCGCCGCGCCCCATGACACAAACCGCCGGGCGACGATCCTGTCCGAGGGACATGGATCGCCGCCCGGCGGCGCGGCAGGGCCCGTGGCGGATGCCCGCCATGGGGTCGGATCACAGCCGGTGGATCGCCTCGGCCACCTTCAGCGGGCGCGGGATGACACCGAAGCCCTGCGCCTTGTCCGCCGCCTCCTGCCATTCGGCGATGGCGGCCTCGTCGATTGGGATGGCGCGGGTGTCGTTCACCCGGTAGGCGCGCTCCAGCACCGGCACCGGCTGGCGCAGCAGCGTGGCGGTGGCGCGCGCATAGTCGGGGATGTTGCCGCGCGCCCAGTCCCAGCCGCGCGCCACGCGGTCGGACAGTTCCTTCAGCAGCGGCGCCTTGTCGCGCAGCGCGTGGTCATGCGCGGCGAGGAAGCTGGCGCTCGGCGTCAGCCCCCGCGCATCGGCCACCAGGCTGGCCTGGAATTCCAGGATCTCCAGCGAGGTGAAGGGCTCCCAGACCGACCAGGCATCCACCGCGCCGCTGCGCAGCGCCAGCGCCGCATCGGCCGGCAGCAGCCAGGCGATGCTGACATCGCCGGGGGCGAGGCCCTGTTTCTCCAGGATGCGCAGCAGGGAGTAGTGGGTCCAGCCTCCGCGCGCCGCGGCGATGCGCTTGCCGCGCAGCCCCGCGGCATCGGCGATGCCCGCCCCCGGCCGCGCCACCACCGCCTGCGAGGCGCCGTCGGAGCGTGTGGCGCTGATCGCCTTGATCGGCGCGCCGGAGGAGAAGACGTTGAAGAAGTTCAGATCGCCCATTGATCCCACATCGATGGCATAGGCGTTCAGCGCCTCCAGCAGCGGCTGGGCGGCGGGGAATTCATACCATTCGATGCGGAAGGGCAGGTCGCTCGCCAGGCCCGAGGCCTCCAGCAGCGAGCGCAGCCCGCCGCGCTGGTTGGCGACGCGCAGCACCGGCGTCTGGGCGCGCAGCACGGCGGGGCTGGCGAGCAGCGCGGCGCCGGCCAGCAGGGCGCGGCGGGGCAGGGGGGTGTGGCTCATTGCAGCAGCTCCGGCTCCTCGCGGATGATCTTCTCCCAGAGCGGCTGGAAGCTCAGCAGCCCGCCCTTGGCGCTGCCCACCTGCTGGGCGGTCAGCCGCGCCGTCTCCGGCGCGATCGGGCGCGGCGTGCCGGCGGCCTCGGCCAGCAGCTGGGCATGCGCCGAATCATTGAAGGCGATGAACCACCAGGCCGCCGCCTCCACCGAGGGGGCGGCGGTGAGCAGCCCGTGATTCTGCAGGATGACCGCCTTGTGCGGCCCGAGCGCGCGGGCGATGCGCTCGCCCTCCGACACTTCCAGCACCACGCCGGTGAAATCGTCGAACAGCGCGTGGTCCTCGAAGAAGGCGCAGGAATCCTGGGTCAGCGGGTCCAGCTTGCGGCCCAGCGCCGCCCAGGCCTTGCCGTGCAGCGAATGGGTGTGCGCCGCCGCCACCACATCCGGCCGCGCCGCATGGATGGCGGCGTGGATGGCGAAGGCGGCGCGGTTCACCGGCCAGTCGCCCTCCACCACCTCGCCCTCATGATTGACGAGGAGCAGGTCGGAGACCCGGATCTGGCTGAAATGCCGGCCCAGCGGATTGACCCAGAAATGGTCCGGCCGCTCCGGATCGCGCGCCGTGACATGGCCGGCCAGGCCCTGGTCGAAGCCGTAGCGGGCGAAGAGGCGGAAGGTGGCGGCCAGGCGCTGCTTGCGGTGCAGCCGCTCCTCCGCGGGGCTGCGCGGCGGCGGGCCGTCGCGCAGCAAGGCGGGGAAGGCTTCCGCCGGCGCGGCTTGGCTGAGGATGTGGTTCATGGCGTCGGGCTCTCCCGCAGGCCGCCGGCGGCGGTGGCCTGCTGTGCGATCGGGGTGGTCGCCGGATGCGGCGCGGTGTGGTGTTCGGCCGCGCGCTGCGCGGAGACATGGTCGGCCGTGCGCTGCGCGGAGGCATGGTCGGCCGTGCGCTGCGCGGAGACATGATCGGCCGCGCGGTGCGCGGAGACATGGTCGGCCGCGCGCTGCGCGGCGTGCGCCTCCACCGCGCGATGCGCGTCATAGGCCTCGCGGTTCGGCACGACGCCGAGCGCGCTGTTCAGCCGGTTGCTGAAGTTGAAATAGGCGGCGATGGCGGCGGCATCGAGAATGTCGATGTCGCGCAGCCCGGCGGCGCGCAGCGGGGCGAGATCCGCCTCCTCCAGCGCGCCGGGGTCGCGGGTGATGCGCAGCGCGTAATCGGCCAGCGCCCGCTCCCGCGCCGACAGCCCGGCATGGCGGTGGTTGATCGTCACCTGCGCCACCCAGAACGGGTCCTCGGTATGCCCGCGCAGCGCCGCGGCATGGCCGAAGACGCAGGGCTGGCAACGATTCTCGCTGCTCACCACCAGGGCGATCAGCTCGCGCTCGGTCGGGCTCAGTCCGCTTTGCGGGTTGCGGTTGACGGCCTGGCTCAGCGCGTCCTGCGCCAGCACCAGCTCGGGCCGGTTCAGCAGCGCGGCCTGTCCGTTGCGCAGATAGCCCAGCGCCGCGCGGCTGCGCGCCAGCAGGGCCCGCAGCGCCTCGCCCGGCGGCGGGGCGGGCGGCAGGTCGAGCCAGGAGATCGGCGGCGTCTCGGCGGGGGCCGTGTCCGGCAGCTCCGGCATGGGCGATGTCCCTTGTCTGGCGGCGGGGTGGGAAAGCGCGGTCACGGCGCGGGACGCACGGCGGTGGCGAGGGTCTGCTCATCGGCGCGCGCCGCGTAGGTGAGGCCCTGCCGGGTGGTCCAGGCGTTCTGCAGCAGGAAGAGCGGCAGGATGCCGAGCTCGCGCGCCTCCAGCGCCACCGCCTCGCGCAGGATCGCCTCGCGCGCCGCATCATCCTGGGTGGTCAGCGCGCGCTCGGTCAGCGCGTCCAGCTCGGGGTTGCTGTAGCGGCTGAAATTCGGCGAGCCCCAGCCCTTCTCGCGGTCATAGGTGCCGACGACATTGCGCAGCAGGGAGCTGGCCTCGCCGGTCGAGCTGCCCCAGCCGCCCAGGCGGAAGCCGAATTCCTGCTTCGGGCCGCGCGCCAGGTAGCTGGCCCAGGGCAGCGCCTCGACCTCGGTGCGCACGCCGATGCGGGTCCAGAACTGCGCCACCGCCTGGGCGGTGCGCGCATCGCCCGGGTAGCGGTCATTCGGCGTCGAGAGCACCAGGCGGAAGCCCTCCGGGAAGCCGGCCTCGGCCAGCAGGCGGCGCGCCGCGGCCGGGTCGGCCGGCACCACGCGCAGCTCCGGATTGTGCGAATAGGTGCCCTCCGGCAGCCATTGCGCGGTGGGGATGGCGCTGCCCTCCATCACCCGGCTGGCCAGCGCCTGGCGGTCGATGGCCAGGTCCAGCGCGCGGCGCACCCGGCGGTCGAGGAAGGGGTTGCGCTCCAGCGGCCGGCCCTGGTGGTCGGTGACGCCGGGCACCGGCCCCTGGCGGGAGAAATCCGGCTGCAGGTAGATCACCCGCACGCCGGGCGTCTCGCTGACGCGCAGCCGCGGCTCGCGCTTCAGCCGCGCCAGATCGTTGGACGGCACCTGGTCGATGACATCGACATCGCCGGCCAGGATGGCGGCGCTGCGCGCGCCGTCATTCGGCAGGAAGCGGTAATCGACGCGCGCCCAGGGCTCGGCGTCGCCCCAATAGGCCTCGTTGCGGGTGAATTGCGCGCCCTGGCCGGGGCGGAAGCCGGCGAAGCGGTAGGGGCCGGTGCCGATGGCGGCGCGGCCGGTGTTGAACTGGTCCGGCAGCGGCCCCTCCACCGCGTGGCGGGCGATGATCTGCACGCTGGCGAGATCATTCGGCAGCAGCGGGTTCGGCCGGTCCAGATGCAGGCGCAGCGTGTGCGCATCCACCACCTCGACACGGCGGATCGGCCGCACGGCGTAGGAATAGCCGCCGCCGGTCGGGATGGTCGGCACGCGGGCGAAGGTGGCGGCGACATCCTCGGCGGTGAAGGGCTGGCCGTCATGCCAGGCCACATCACGGCGCAGGCGGAATTCCCACACCGTGTCGGAGATCGGCCGCCAGCTCTCGGCCAGGCCGGGCTGCAGCTGGAGCGCCGCGTCGCGCCGCACCAGCGCGTCGAAGAGATGCGCGGTGAGGGCGAAGTTCGAGGTGGTGTTGGAGATGTGCGGATCGACCGAGGCCACCGGATTGGCGACGCCGATGGTCAGGTCCTGCGCCAGCGCGCCGCCACACATCCCGCCCCAGGCGAGGCAGAGCGCGGCGAGGCCTCCCCGGAGGGTGCGGGAGGACGGACGGGAATGCGGCATGGCGGTTCCTTGGGTGGCAGGTGAGCCGGCCCAGTAAGGCGCCTGCAAAAAAGTGAGTCAATAATTATACGATCAAAAACGACATTAATACGTGTCGCGCGCCGAGGCCGCGCCGCGCGGCGGGCGCCGGCGTCGCGCCTTTCAGCCGCCCCGCCGCGAAGGAATACCGCTAAAATCATTGACTCACGGCGGATTCGCCGATCACGATGGGTTTGCGTGAATTAACCGAACCGCATCGTGGTTCCGCCGCGCGGCCAGGCCGCCGGCGCCGGCATCGGAAGGATCGGGCCATGTCGCTGCTGCTCCGGGCGGGTCTCGGCCTGCTCTCCTGCCTGCTGCTGCTGCGCCTGCTGGGCCTGGCGCCGCCCGCCAACCCGGGCGCCGCGCCGCCGGCCGGTGCCGCGCCCCTGCTGTCGCTGCGGCTGTGAGCCGCCCCCTCCCTCCCCGAGAAGATCGAGAACCGCATGAGCCTGCACATCACGGGTATGATCTGGGCCCGCCCCACCTCCGACCTGGAGCCGCAGAGCGGCCCCGCCTTCCAGCCCGACTACATCGAGCGCATCACCCGGGCGCATGAGGAAGGCGGCTTCGACCGCGTGCTGGCCGGCTACTGGACCAATGCGGCGGATGGCTTCCTGGTGCTGGCGCATGCCGCATCGGTCGCCAGGCGCATCCATTTCCTGCTGGCGCACCGGCCCGGCTTCGTCGCGCCCACCCTGGCCGCGCGCAAGATCGCCACGCTGGAGAACCTGACCGGCGGCCGCCTGGCGCTGCATGTCATCTCCGGCGGCGAGGATGCCGACCAGCGCAAGGATGGCGACTATGCCGACCACGCCGCGCGCTACCGCCGCACCGACGAGTTCCTGACCCTGCTGCGCCGCAGCTGGACGGAAACCGCGCCCTTCGACCATGAGGGCGAATTCTACCGCGTGCAGCAGGCGCATTCCGATGTGCGGCCGCTGCAGCGCCCGGGCCTGCCGATCTTCTTCGGCGGCGCCTCCGATTCCGCCATCCGCGTCGCCGGGCGGCATGCCGATGTCTATGCGCTGTTCGGCGAGCCGCTGGCCGACACCGCCGCCATGCTGCGCCGGGTGCAGGCGGGGGTGCCGGCGGGGCGCGCCCTGGAATTCTCCTGGTCCAACCGCCCGATCATCGCCGCCACCGAGAAGCAGGCCTGGGAGAAGGCGCAGCATATCCGCGAGCGGGCGCTCGCCAAGCTGCGGCAGGCCGGCGATGCCGGGCTGATCCCGGCCGGGCAGGCGATCAATTCCCAGCGCCTGGTCGGGCTGTCGCAGCGCGGCGAGGTGCTGGATGAGCGGCTCTGGACCGCCATGGCGGGGGTGCTGGGCGGGCGCGGCAACAGCACCGCGCTGGTCGGCACGCCCGAGCAGGTGGCGCGCGCCATGCTGCGCTACCGCGAGATCGGCGTCTCCCACTACATCCTGCGCGGCTGGGACCCGCTCGAGGATGCGGTGCAATATGGGCGCGAGCTGATCCCGCTGCTGCGCGAGCTGGCGGCCGGGCAGGCGGTCGGCCGGGTCAGCGTCGCCGCCTGAGGCGCCCCAGGGGGCAGGCAAGGGGCGGGCAGGGGGGGCGCCACGCCGCCCCATGCCCGCCCCCGCATGGACAGCCCCCCGCGCCCGGCCCATCATGCCGGGGAAGAAGGCCGGCGGCCGGCTGCCGCGCGGCACCGCCCCGACCCGGCCAGCGAGGGGTGGGGCGTCCCATGACACAACGAGCACAGCGCGTCCGGCGCGAGAGCCGGCGATGAACCGCGTCGACCTGCTGGATTCCCGCACCGCCTGGCTGCGCCTCGGCGTCGTCGTGGCGCTGGCCACGCTGGGCGGCGTCGGCATGTGGTCGGTGGTGGTGACGCTGCCCTCGCTGCAGACGGAGTTCGGCATCACCCGCGGCGATGCCTCCATGGTCTACACCCTGGCCATGCTGGGCTTCGGCGCCGGCGGCGTGCTGATGGGGCGGCTGATCGACCGGCACGGCCCGATGCGGCCGCTGCTGGCGGCGACGGCGATGCTGGGCGGCGGCTATATCCTGGCCGGGCTGGCGCCGGGGCCGGTGGTCTTCACCCTGGCCCAGGCGCTGCTGATCGGCATGCTGGGCTCGGCCGCCGCCTTCACCCCGCTGGTGGCCGAGGTGTCGCTGTGGTTCCGCAAGCGGCGCGGTGTCGCGGTGGCCATCGCCGCCTCCGGCAACTACCTGGCCGGCGCGATCTGGCCGCCGGTGCTGAGCTGGCTGATCGGCGCCTATGGCTGGCGCACCGCGCATGTCATCGTCGGCCTGGTCTGCCTGGTGACGATGGCGCCGCTGGCCCTGCTGCTGCGCGCCCGGGCGCCCGAGATCCCGGCCGGCGCCGGTGCGGGCGAGGGCGGCGAGGGCCGCTCCTTCGGCCTGTCGCGCAATGCGCTGACCGTGCTGCTCTGCGCCGCCGGGGTGGCCTGCTGCGTCGCCATGGCGATGCCGCAGGTGCATATCGTCGCCTATTGCGGCGATCTCGGCTATGGCGTGGCGCGCGGGGCGGAGATGCTGTCGCTGATGCTGGCCTGCGGCATCGTCTCCCGCCTGGCCTCGGGCGTGATCGCCGACCGCATCGGCGGGCTGCGCACCCTGCTGCTGGGCTCGGTGCTGCAGGGGCTGGCGCTGTCGCTGTTCCTGTTCTTCGACGGGCTGGCCTCGCTCTATGTGCTCTCGGCGCTGTTCGGGCTGGTGCAGGGCGGCATCGTGCCCTCCTACGCCGTCATCGTGCGCGAGAGCTTCCCGGCCTCCGAGGCCGGCACCCGCGTCGGCATCGTGCTGATGGCGACGCTGGTCGGCATGGCACTGGGCGGCTGGCTGTCGGGGGTGATCTTCGACCTGACCGGCAGCTACGCGGCCGCCTTCCTCAACGGCATGTTGTGGAACCTGGCCAATGTGCTGATCATGGTGTCGCTGTTGGCGCGGCGGCGGGCGCGGCTGGCGACGGTGTGAGGCGCATCGATGGTGCCGGTCCCGGCGCGGTGGCCCTTCCGGCGCTCAGGCGAGTTGCCGGCGGGGCTGGTGTGCAAGGGGTGCTGGCCGGCCCGTTGCGCGCGCCAGCCTCGGACCGGCGCGGAGCGGTGGCGCCAGGCATGGACAACTTCGCGCCTGCAATATAGTCTGGAAGAATCCAGATTCTGGACTGAAAACCATGACCAAATTTGTGCTTTTTGGGTTCAGCATCTCTGAGCAGAGTTCCGGATTTGCGCCGCTCGTGAAAAATATGGCCGAATCATCCGCAGAAGGACTGGAGTTTTCCTTCAAGGCCATTGGGGGTGCCACGTTCAATGTCATCCCTTTTATTGCGGATCGCCTTGATTTTTCTGGCGCCGACTATGCTCTTCTGGAGATTTCGTCCTGCTTGCGCTTTGCGGCCGAACCGGAGGGCTACCTGCCGCATCTGCAGCGCATTGCCCATCATTGCATGAGCGTGGGCGCCATTCCCTGTTTCATCCATATGATGCGGCGGGCCATCGACTATGAAAACGATCCCCTGACCAATGCCATCGACGCCTTTGCGACGGAGCATGGTTATCCGGTGCTGGACCTCGTCCGCCCGATGCTGCGGTTCAAGGAACAGGGCCTCCTGCTGGACTATCTGAAGGACAGCACGCACACCGCTCCACTCGGTGCCGAATTCTACGCGCGCGAGGTCTTCGCCTTCATGCAGACCCTGGCGGCTCTCCGGCCGCAGCCCAGCAAGCCTGCCGCACTGCCGGAGGGGGAGGAAGAGCCCGCTTTTGTGCCCATCAGCGAACTGGTCCCGGATGGCACGGAGCTCAGCCTCTTCCGGCGAGCAAATCTCGAGCTTCCCTATCTTACGATCATGGAAGAGGAAGAGCGGCGCATCCAGCTGCCGGAGCATCACACATTCCGTGGCCTGCTGACGCTCAAGGGGCCGCGGACCGGGATGATGCAAATCAATTTTCACGATCAAAAAGTAAAAAAGAAGAAAATGATGTTTGATCGGAAGTCATATTACAGGAGGTATTCCTACTGGTTTGATCAGAGCATGCCCACCACTTCCTTCTCCGTGAAGCAGCTGTCTGGCTGCCCGCCTGTCGTGCTCGACAAGGGCGTCGCCTGGACAGGGGGGCGGGAGGCGCATGTGGTGGGCGTGTTGACTGCGCGGCGCAAAACGGCACCTGGCTGAGGCCCGTTCGGGACGGCCAGGCGGGCCAGCTGGCGCGCCTCGGAGCGCTTCCCCACAGAGCGCCACAATCCATTGGCCCGGCTGGATAGGCGTGTTGCCTGGCCGCACCCCGTCCGGCACTTGCGGCGGTCGATCCTGTCGCTGCCGCGGCCCTTGTGGATGACCAGCGTCACGCCCTGGAAGGTGCCCAGGTCGGGGCGCTGGTCGGATTCGATGACATGATCGTCCACCGTGATGATCTGGCCGCAGCATCAGGCGCTGCCGTCGAAGGTCATGCTGTCCGGCGTGTAGTTGCTGTTGCCCTTGAAGATCAGCAGCAATCCACCAGAACCGCGCCGGCACCGGCGCAAGTGTGGTTGGAAGATGTCGCGCCGAGGCTGGTTGATGTTCGGCTGCTCGGCCCCGGTGCTGTTGAGGCGCATCCTGCCCGCGAACAGCCGGTGGTGCAGCAGGCGGTTGAGGGGGCCGCCGAAGCCGTTGATCTTGTCGACATGGCGCCGCTTCTCGCTGGAAACAGGTCGGGCCCGCCCCGACGCGACGCCGATCGGTTCCTGGCCTATGGGCATTCTGTCTGCCGTCTTTGCCTGGGCTCTAGCCACAGCTTCGGCCAGTGAATTCTACTCAGTCGCGCTCCGGTCTTGAACGTCTTCCGCCGCCATCAGCAATCCCGCCTGCTGTGTGAGCCTTCCCGCACCCTCCAGGCGCGCCACCGCGGCGGACACAAGCTGGCGAAGCTGAGCGCTCACCAACTTGAACCCCAGTAGCCGGGGAACGGCGGCCCCGATCTCATCAGGGCTTGCCCCGAGGCCGGTCCGAGCAACCTGAAGAACGGCGGCTTCCACTTCCTGAGGCGGCAGAACGTCCAGCTTGCGTAGGGAGGTGGCCAACACACCGCTCCGGTCGCGGACCGCGATCGATTGGCCTGGTATCAACAGAAATTCGCCGTCCCGGATGAGCTTGCCCCGCTGCACGCCGACCTCGGCACCCCGTTCCACGGCCGCCTGTATGCGGCCACCGGCACGCTGCAGGCCCCAGGCGGTGCGCAGCCGCACGACAACCTCATCCAGATGCACGGGGCCTTCTACGGCGACGACCTGCTCAACGAGTTCGGCCATGCGGCCGCTGGCCACCTCGTGCATCTCTTGGCCAAGCGGTACCTGCGGCATCGCCTCGCGGTAAGGGGAAGCGCCCACGGCACTTGTTTCGGCGATCTCATTGTCGCCTTCCAGAACCTGACTTCTCTCGAGGGTCACCACATCGAGGGGCACGGCACGTCCGCCGAGACTGCCAGCCCTCTCCCGCTCCGCCAACTCGGCGCGGGCGGCCTCGATCGCCATGGCAATCCGCTCCAGCTGCTCCATGGGGCGCTGGAACCAGTCAGATCCCCAGACACGATGGATGATCCAGCCATGGTCCTCCAGCACTGCCTGCCGCAGGCGATCTCGGTCCCGGGCGGACCGGGAGCTGTGGTAGGCCGCGCCATCGCACTCAATGCCGAGCAGATACCGGCCCGGCCGCTCGGCATCCGCGATGGCCAAGTCGATGAAGAAGCCGGCAATGCCAACCTGGGGATGGACCTGGTAGCCACGGTCCTGCAGTGCGCGCCCGATCTGCTCCTCCAGAATGCTGTCTTGCTCCCGGCCGCTTCGATGGGCGACGTCAAGCCTGCCGGTCCGGGCATAGTGCAGGAATAGCTTCAGCGCGAAGACGCCTTTCCCCTTGACGCGCTCCAGGTCGATGTCCTCGTCCGTGATGGAGGCGAACACCTCGCAACGGCGCTTGGCGCGGCTTATGAGGACGTTCAGGCGCCGCTCGCCGCCATCAGCGCCAAGCGGGCCGAAGCGCATGGAGAAGGTGCCGTTCGCGTTCCGCCCATAGCCCACCGAGATCATGATGACGTCGCGTTCGTCACCCTGGACGTTCTCCAGGTTCTTGATGAAGAACGGCTCGCCCGGATGGGAGTGGAAGAACTTCTCCGTATCGGGATTCAGGCGCCGAAGGATTTCGAGCTCGTCCTGGATGGCGCGGCGCTGGCGGCTGGAGAAGGTGGCGACGCCCAGCGAGTGGCCAGGACTGGTCTTGGCATGGTGGATGACCTCCTGCGCCACCAGCTTGGCTTCGGCGGCATTCGTCCCCGTTCCGCCAGAGTCAAACACGCCGTCCGGCACGTGCCGGAAGGTCAGCCCCATTCCCGCTTCGCGCGTAAACGGGCTGGGGACGATGAACAGTTTGCTCTCGTAGAACTGGTGGTTCGATACCGCGATCAGAGATTGGTGTCGGCTGCGGTAGTGCCAGCGGAGCATGCGCTGAGGCAGGCCGCGTGCCATGAACAGGCCAAGGATGCTCTCGATGTCGGCAACGGACGCCCCGTCCTCGTCGTCCTCAACGTCGCCGCCAGTCATCTTGGCGAAGAAGCGGGTCGGCGGCAGCTGGCGCTCGTCGCCAACGACCACAACCTGACGGGATCGGGCGATGGCGCCGAGGGCGTCTACTGGCTGGATCTGGCTGGCCTCGTCCATGACCAGCAGGTCGAAGCTCATCGTGCCGGGCGTCAGGAACTGCGCGACCGAGAGCGGGCTCATCATCATGACAGGCTTCAACGCCTGGATGGCAGGTCCGGCGCGCTGGACGAGCTGGCGGATTGGCATGTGACCGCGGCGCCGGGCAATCTCCGCCCGCAGAACGCCCACAGGCCCCATGCCCACCTGGGCCGGAATCCGGCTGTGGTGCGCGCGGACGACCTCCAGCCGGGCGGCGTCGATGCGTTGCAGATCGAGCTCGGCGAACTCCCGGGCTCTGGCGCCGTGCAGTGCGCCGTCAAAGCGGCCGAGTTCCGGGTCCGCCCCCACCAGATTGGCCAGCAGGGCCTCGTAATAAGCCATCTGGAAGGAGGGGAGGGCATCGGTGGGTGCCAGGCGACCGTCCTGCAGGCGCTGCACGAGGGGCGTCAGGCCTGCCGCGCGGGGCGCGGTCGGCGCGTTCCCGATAGGACACCCATTTCGAGAGCTGTTCACGATGGGCCAGCCATTCCCGCAGCCGCGTGGCGAGCTCGACCAAGGGCAGGACGTCCAGTCTTTCCTTGCCGAATAGCGAGGCCATGTCGGCCCTGAGCGAGGCGAACACCTCCTCTATGTCCTTGACCAGCTCCTGCTGGCCGGTTTCGACGCGCTGCAGGGTTTCGATGAGCTCGCCACGGCCGGCGACGCGGGACGCCAGTTCCCGGATGTCTTGGTTCGACATTATCCACTGCGCCGCCTTGGCCAGCCCGCGCCAGTCGGACCGCTCGCCTTTCCAAGCGCGGCCGAAGGCTGCAGCGCCAAGCGATGCGCTGTCCTCGATGGCGCGCGATGCATCCTGGCGGGCGGCGATGCGGCGCAGGATTTCCAGCCGATCCGGCAATTGGACGGCGGCGGGCGCCGCAGCACAGGCCACCTCATCCGCTTCAGCTAGGGAGATAATCCTGGCGGCCAGATCCGGCAGCACCGCCCGCTCATCCGACATGCCTTCGCCGAACAGGGACGAGGCGCCGCCACCCGCCTCGGTCCGCAAGGAGACCAGCCTCCCACGGACCTCGGTGTAGAGTGCCTTCAACGCGCTCGTCATCTGCGACAGCGCGCTGCGCTGGGGCGTGCGGCCCGCGATCATCCGCGGTTCGGCGCCCAGGCCCCGCAGCGTGCGCATCCAGTCCACCAGGGCGATGAGGGGCGCTGAAGCCGACTTCTCGCCGCGCCAATCGGCGCCGAACGCCGACTTCCCGAACTCGTGCCCCTCCCTGATGGTGCGAATGGCCGCCTGACCCTTGGACAGCGTGTCCAACCGCTCCAGAAGTTCAGGCAGCGGCGCGTTCGGGTCACGGACAAGCGTGCGCAGCAGGGCGTTGGCTTGCCGCCACTCGCCATTCAGCATCTTGAGGAAACCGGTGTGCGTTGCCAGCGCCTGCCGGGCGCGGCTGACATCGGTCGTCCAGGCCGCATCGAGGAGGCTGTCGCCCAGCGACGCCTTTGCCCGCTCGAGCGAGGCGACGGCTTCCGCCAGATCACCGGCCTGCTCGACCCCATGGTCCCACACCGTGGCGGCGAAGGCTTCAGGGCTGGCATCGGGTGCGGCCGCCACTCGCTCGCCGGTGGCAATCAGGCGCTCGAGGCTGGCCAGGGTGCGCTCGCCGCCGGGGCGGCCCAGTTCGGCATCCAACTGGTCGGCGCCCGCCAGCAGCCGAGGCAGCGCGCCCCGCAACTGCCGGACATGGTCGAAGGCCGCGGCACCAAAGGCAGGCGGCAGGCTGGCGAAAGCGGTGATCGCGTCCGTGACTGAGGCTTCCAGACCGGCGGGAGTTACCCGCCCCTCAAGGCCAGCGGAAAACCGGTCGAAATCGTGGCCTGTGGCCAGCAGGCGCATCACCTCCCCGGCCTTGTCGGACCAGTGTGGCCAGCCTAGGGCGGCCGGGTCCATGTCGGGGGCCGAGGCGACGCGGCGCCCGAGGGCGGTGAGCCGTTGGGCGGCGGCAAAGCTGGGCGGCATGTCGGCCTCTAGCCCTTGCGCCAGTTCAGCCTGCATGGCGTTCCAGCCGCCGAGCTGGTGCAGCAACGCGGTCAGGCGGACCATCAGCCGCTCGACGTTTGTCGGCAGAACGACATCCAGCCCGACCCCGCGCCAGGGATGCCGGTCGGGCAGCCCGATGTCGAGGACGCGCTCCGCCATCTCGCCGACCAGCGCCTGACGATCGGCGACATCCTCCCGGCTCCAGCTCGGCGCGGCGGGCAAGTCGAAATCAACCGGGCGGCGCCCATCCTGCTGCAGACGGGCCAGCTGACCGAACACCTGATATGGGGTCAGCCCGGCCACGGGGTGGACACGGTGGATCCGTTCGACATGCGCGTTCAGCACGTCCCGGGCTTCTGTGAGGCGCCGGGTCAGCGCGTCCGGCCTGTCCCCCTTCGGAGTGCCGAGATTCCAGGTCCGCCGTAGCTCATCCAGGAAAGAGCGCTTATTGGCCTTGTTGCTGTGCAGTTCGAGGCAGGCATCCCCCAGGCCCGCCATGTCAAGGCGGCGCTTCACCACCTCAAGGGCCGCCATCTTTTCGGCCACGAACAGCACGGTCTTACCGTCGGCGATGGCGGAGGCGATGATGTTGGAGATGGTCTGCGACTTGCCCGTGCCGGGCGGGCCCTGGATGACCAGGTTGCGCCCCTGACGAACATCGTGGACGGCCAGCGTCTGGGAACTGTCGCAATCGACGATGTGCAGCATCTCGGCCGGGGCGATATGCCGATCGATCGGCGTGTCCTCGTGCAGCAACTCCTGGGCGCCATCGAAACCGTCCGCGAGCAGGGCACGGATCATGGGGCGGTCGGCGATGGTCTCGTTCTGTGGCCAGTTCGCCGGGTCCAGATCCCGGTACATCAGGAATTTGGCGAAGGAGAAGAAGCCGAGGACGATGTCGTCCGGTTTGACCTCCCATCCCTCCTTGGTCTCGATCGCCTTGGCGACCTCGTCAAAATAGGCGGCCGGATCGAAATCCTCGCCAGGGTCCAGCTCCGGGAGCTTCAGGGTGTGAATCCGGTCCAGATAGGCTTCGAGGGACAGATTGGCCGACAGATCCTCTGGCCGGGCGCGGAGCCGGAAGCGTTCCCCAGCCGTGCCGCGCTCCAGGGTGACCGGCACCAGCACCAGCGGCGCGTGGCGGATGTTCGCCGGGTTCTGCGGGTCGATCCATTTCAGCAGGCCAAGGGCGAGGTAGAGGACGTTGACGCCTTGCTCCTCCTCCAGGGTCCGGGCGTCCCCGTAGAGGTCCAGCAGTCGCTTCTGCAGGCCCTTGGATGTCATGCGGGTCTGCAGCCTGGTGTCCGCGTGACGGCTGGCGGTGCCCCGCTCCTCGAGGGTCTCGCTCTCCTCCGGCTGGGGCAGCTCGGGCAGGAAGAGCTCTGCCTCGGCCTTGGTCTTCGTATCAGCCTCGGCCTTCTCCTGGGCCGTCTCGCGGCCGGGGAGGAAGATGAGCGCCTTCCCGTCACGGACCAGCAGGCGAAACACCTCGGCGGACCGCTCGTCGACCACGTCAACCGTCCGGGCGGTCTGGGAGAACCTGGGAACGTTCAGGAGGCGGTTGCGCGCCGACATATCCAGAAGCTCGGCCCGTGCCCTTTCCAGCTTGGTGAGGATTGGGAGGTCGCCCTGGAACACCGAAACAGGCGCATCCGCCATGCTGAGTACCGCCGGAAAAATGTTCCCATACTGTTACAGATGGCCCCGGGAGCTGCAAGCGCCCCGGGGCAGGCTCAGTCCTCAAGGGTGATGCTTGCCCCTGAAACGACGAGCAGCCGGAGCGTTGCGCGCGGTCAGCGGAGCGGGGCTGATCATCACCGCCCCGGCGCCCCCAAGGCCTGTGCGGATTGCGCCACCGGCGCCGCGCCCGGCGCCCGGTCCACCTCCGGCCGCACGCGGAACCAGATGGCATAGAGCGCGGGCAGGAATACCAGGATCAGCACCGTGCCCACCGCCGTGCCGCCGATCAGCGTGTAGGCCATGGACCCCCAGAACACCGAATGCGTCAGCGGGATGAAGGCGAGCACCGCCGCCAGCGCGGTGAGGATCACGGGCCGCGCGCGCTGCACCGTCGCCTCGACGATGGCCTGGTAGGGTGACAGCCCCGCCGCCTCATTGTCATGGATCTGGCCGATCAGGATCAGGGTGTTGCGCATCAGGATGCCCGCCAGCCCGATCAGCCCGAGGATGGCGTTGAAGCCGAAGGGCTGGCCGAACAGCAGCAGCACCGGCACCGCCCCCACCAGGCCGAGCGGCGCCGTCAGCATCACCAGGGCGGTGGCCGCGAAGGAGCGGACCTGCAGCATGATGACGGCCAGCATCAGCGCGATCATGAGCGGGAAGACCGCCGCCAGCGCCGCATTCGCCTTGGCCGATTCCTCGATATTGGCCGCCGTCTCGATCCGGTAGCCCGGCGGCAGGGAGGCGCGCAGCGGCGCCAGCGCCGCGATGATCTGCTGCGACACCTCGGGCGGCTGCACACCCTCCGCCACATCGCCGCGCACGGTGACGGTCGGCACCCGGTCCCGCCGCCATTGCAGCGGGCTTTCCATGCGCATCTCCAGCCGGCCGATCTGCTCCAGCGGGATGATGCCGCCGCTGCGGGAGGTCAGCGTCAGCTCGCCCAGCCGGGCCGGATCGAGGCGCGTCGGCCCGGCGCTGCGGGCGACCACCTCCACGCTGCGGATGTCCTCGCGCATCTGCGTCACCGTGACGCCGGAGAGCAGGAATTGCAGCTGCTGCGCCGCCTCGGCCGGGGACAGGCCGATCAGCCGCAGCCGGTCCTGGTCGAGCACGATATGCGCGGTCGGGCTGCGGGCGCCCCAATCCTGGTCCACCCGCCGCATCTGCGGGTTCTGCCGCATGATCTCCTGCGCCTGCCCGGCGATGCGCAGCACCTCGGACGCCTCCAGGCCCATGACGCGGAAGGCCACGGGGAAGGGCGAATAGGGGCCGAAGACCAGCTGAGTGACGCGCAGATCCGCCTCCGGCGCCAGGCCCGTGGCGATGCGCGCGCGCAGCCGGTGCTTCAGCGCCTCGCGCGCCGCGGCCGAGGGCG
Source organism: Pseudoroseomonas cervicalis (assembly GCF_030818485.1). NCBI lineage: Bacteria > Pseudomonadati > Pseudomonadota > Alphaproteobacteria > Acetobacterales > Roseomonadaceae > Roseomonas > Teichococcus cervicalis. Next base: position 3,726,170 of record NZ_JAUTAJ010000004.1, read on the forward strand.
TCAGGATCACGATCTTGGCGAAGGCCGGGTCCGGCAGCTCCGGCGACATGGAGAAGAAGAAGCGCGGCGCGCCCTGCCCGAAATAGCTGGTCACGATGCGGGCCTCCGGCTGCTGCTGCAGCCAGGCCTCGACCTTCGCCGCCGCCGCGCCGGTCGCGCCGATGCTGCTGCCCTGGGGCAGGCGGAGCTCGACCAGCAATTCCGGCCGGTCGGATTGCGGGAAGAATTGCTGCTTCACCGCGCCCATCCCCGCCCCCGCCAGGCCGAGCGACAGCAGCACAAGCCCGGCCACCAGAAATTTGCGCCGCACCGCCCAGACGATCGCCGCGCGCAGCATCCGGTAGCCGCGCGTCTCGTAGAGCGCCGCATGGCCGCCCGGCAGCGGCGCGGGCTTCGGCAGCATCACCACGCCCAGATAGGGGGTGAAGGTCACGGCCACGACCCAGGAGGCCATCAGGGCGAAGCCCACGATCCAGAAGATGTTGCCGGCATATTCGCCCGCGCTGGACTGGGCGAAGCCCACCGGCATCAGCCCGATCACCGTCACGACCGTGCCGGAGAGCATCGGCGCCGCGGTGTGGCTCCAGGCGAAGGCGGCGGCGGCGATGCGGTCCATGCCCTCCTCCATCTTCACCACCATGATCTCGATGGCGATGATGGCATCGTCCACCAGCAGGCCGAGCGAGAGGATCAGCGCGCCGAGGGTGATGCGGTCGAACACCCGGCCGGTGCCCAGCATGATGACGAAGACGATGGCCAGGGTGAGCGGCACGGCGGCGGCGACGATGATGCCGGCGCGCCAGCCCAGGCTGAGGAAGCTGACCAGCAGCACCACACCGAGCGCCATGACGAACTTCACCATGAACTCGCCGACCGCGCCGTCGATGTTGACGGCCTGGTCGCTGATCTTGCTGAGCGACAGGCCGAGCGGCAGCCCCTCCTGGATGGCCGCCACCTCCCGCTCCAGCGCCGCGCCGAGCGCCAGCCCGTTCCATCCCTCCTGCATGACCACGCCGAGCGCCATGGCGGGCTCGCCATCATGGCGGATCAGGAAGCTCGCCGGGTCCTCGTAGCCGCGGCGGATCTCGGCGACATCGGACAGGCGCAGGTTGCGGCCGCCGACCACGATGGGCGTCGCGGCGATCGATTCGACGCTGTCATAGGCGCCGTCGAGACGGATCGGCAGCTGCGGACCCCGGGTCTCCACCGAGCCGGCCGGAGAGAGCAGGTTCTGCCGCTCCAGCGCCGCGAAGATGTCCTGCGCAGCGATGCCGAGCGCGGCCAGGCGCGGATAGGAGAATTCGACGAAGACGCGCTCCGGCCGCTCCCCCAGGATGTCCACCTTCTTCACGCCGGGCACATGCAGCAAGCCGCTGCCGGATGGCCTCCGCCTGCCGCGTCAGCAGGCGCGGCGGCAGGCCGGGCGCCTTCAGCGCGTAGAGGCCGAAGGTCACGTCCGAATACTCGTCATTGACGAAGGGGCCGATGGCGCCGGGCGGCAGGCGCCGCGCCTCGTCGCCGAGCTTCTTGCGGGCCTGGTAGAACTGCTCCTGCACCTCTGCCGGCGGCGTGGTGTCGCGCAGCGTCAGCGTCATGAAGACCAGGCCGGGGCGCGTCATGGTCTCGACCCGGTCATACCAGCGCAGCTCCTGCAGGCGCTTCTCCAGCGGCTCGGCGACGAGGTCCTGCATCTGCTGCGCCGTGGCGCCGGGCCAGGCCGCCTGCACGGTCAGCACCTTGATGGTGAAGGCGGGGTCCTCGGCGCGGCCGAGCTTGAGGAAGGCGAAGGCGCCGGCGAGCGCGATCATCAGGATCAGGAACAGCGTCACCGGGCGCTCGCGCACCGCGAGCGCCGACAGGTTCAGGCTCATCGCGCGGCCTCCAGGCTCTCCACCCGCACCGGCTGGCCCTCCCGCAGCAGCTGGGCGCCCAGCGCCGCGACGCGCTCGCCCGGCGCGACACCCTCGACGACCGCCTGCTCGGCGCCCAGCCGCCGCAGCTGCACGGGGCGGAAGCGCACGCTCTGGCCGGCAGCGTCCAGCACCCAGACGCCGGTGGCCCGCCCATCGTCGCGGAGCGCGCCCAGCGGCACGGTCGCGCCACCGCCGGCGGCGGCGGCGAGGCGTAGCGTCACCGTGCTGCCGAGTGGTGCCTGCGCCGCCGCGCCCTCCAGCACGAAGCGCGCCTCATAGGTGCGGCTGGCGGGATCGGCGGCATCGGCCAGCTGCCGCAGATGGGCGGGCGAGGCCGTGGTCGCGGCGCCGGACAGCGCATAGACGGTGACCTCTGCCCGTGTGCCGAGGGCGGGGCGGAGGCCCTCGGGCAGGTTCACCACGGCCTCGCGCGGGCCGGCCTGGGCCAGGCGGATCATCGGCTGGCCGGCGGCCAGCACGGCGCCCGGCTCGGCCAGCACCTGGGTCACGACACCATCGGCATCGGCCCGCAGCGTGGCGTAGGCGAGCTCATTGGCCGCCATCTCGGCCTCCGCCTCGGCCGCGGCCAGGGCCGCGCGGGCAGTGTCGCGGGCGGCGCGGGTGGCCTCGTATCGCTGGCGCGATGCCCAGCCCTGGGCCAGCAGCTGGCGGTAGCGCCCTTCATCGGCCTCCGCCTGCAGCAGCGTCGCGCGCGCGCCGAGCACGGCGTTGCGCCGCGCCTGCAGCGCCAGGGTCAGATCCTTCTCGTCGAGCCGCGCCAGGACGTCCCCGCGCCGGACGGCCTGGCCGAGATCGACCAGGCGCGCCGTGACCTTGCCGCCGACGCGGAAGGCCAGGTCGCTCTGCACCCTCGCCCCAAGCAGGCCGGTGAAGGCGTGCCCGGCCAGGCCGGGCGGCTCGGCCACCGCCACCAGGACCAGGGGCGGCGCCTGCCGCGGATCCCCGCCCGCCGGGTCCTGGCCCCCGGCGGCGGGGTCCCGGGCGCGGCCGGCCAGCGCAAAGGCGCCTGCCCCGGCACCCGCCAGGGTGGCGAGGGTGCCGAGCATGGCCCAGAAAAGGTTCCGTCTCATCGGGGGTCGTCCTGGAGGCAATCCGCGCGAGGCGGAGGAGCGGTCGCTCCGGAATTCAGATGTATATGCACCTTTTTCGGCGATGGGCGTTGCCACGGCATGGCCGGTCATGGCCCGGCCAGGCTTCCCAGGCCGCGCCACATCGCCGGGAAGGAGGCCGCCGGGATGGAGGCCTTCACCGCCTCATTGGTCGCGCGCCAGGAGTCGAGCGCCCGGAGCAGCAGGTCGCGCCCCTGCGCTGTCAGGGCAGCGCGCCTGACGCGGCCATCCTGCGCATCCTGCGCCATCGACAGCAGCCCCCGCCGCTGCAGGACGGCGAGGTTCCGCGTCATCGTCGTGCGGTCCATGCCGAGGAAGCCGGCCAGCGCGTTCACGCTCGGCGCCTCGGACGCCTCGATGGCGGCCAGCAGGCTGAACTGCCAGTTGTTCAGGTCGAGCGGGCGGAAGGCGTCATCATAGCGCCGCCCCACGGCGCGGCTGGCGCGCTGCACCCGCAGGCAGACGCAGGACGCCTCCACCGCGCGGAGGAGCAGAGGGTCGAGGGGGGGCGTGTCTTCCATTCCGGCAATTTAGTGCATATGCACTTTTCTGCAAGCTGGATGTGGGCTGGTGGGCGCCCAGCGCGATACATGCCTCTTGAAGAAGTTTTCAGCGCCTGAGCAAGTTCATGGTTTTGGCAGCTTCCTTCCGCGTTGCCTCCGGACTGTCGCAATGACGAAGGACGCGGCGCCGAGAACAGCCGTAAGCGTTGTGAACCCTGAACGACTCATGGGTCAGGCGGTTTGCCCCGCCTGGCCTGCGCTGCCGGAGCGTCCAAGACTTCAATGGCGGGGAGCATCTTCTTGGGCGCGACCAAGCTCCGCATGCCACCAACGACCCCATGCACTTGCTATGACCAGCGTAGGCCTCGTGGCATAGGACTCCTCGCAGGTCACGCACCCTACATCGATTTGGCAAGGCTCGCCGGGTTTGGATCCGTGCCCTTGCGCCCGGCATCGAAAAGGGCGCTTTCAAGCTCTGGGCGCCGCTCATGCGCTGGCGCCCGCAGCTGCTCCGAGCGATCAATGAAATCCTTGAACGCGCTGAAGATGCCTGGCTCAGCCATGCCCAAGGAAGGCCTGGGCGATCACAGGGCTTCGCGGGATTTGGAAAGCATGGGGCAAGGACCCGACTGGCCAGAGTCCCGGTCATTCATGGAATGCCGGACGTACCTTCAGCCCTGCCGCCCTTCCGACAGCCGCGCGGCGGTGGCCAGCTGGTCGGCGCGCTCGTTCATCGCATCGCCCGCATGGCCGCGCACCCAGCGCCAATCGACCTTGTGCGGCTTGGCGGCGGCCAGCAGGCGCTGCCACAGCTCCATATTCGCCACCGGGTCCTTCGCCGCGTTGCGCCAGTTGTTGCGCACCCAGCCATTGATCCAGCGGCTGATGCCGTTGCGGACATATTCGCTGTCGGTGTGCAGCACCACGGTGCAGGGCCGCTTCAGGCTTTCCAGCGCCATGATGGCCGCCGTCAGCTCCATGCGGTTGTTGGTGGTGGCGGCGTCATAGCCGGAGAGCTCCTTCTCCGCCTCGCCATAGCGCAGGATGGCGGCCCAGCCGCCGGGGCCGGGATTGGGCTTGCAGCCGCCATCGGTCCAGATCTCGACCAGCCGCGGCGCGGCGTTCTCCACGGTCTCAGAGGCCATAGGCGCCAGCATCCCGGGCCTCGGCGTAGAAGCGCAGGCGCTTGAGGTATTCCAGCGGGTCCTTGCGGGTGACCATGGCGCCGGGCGGGGTGTGGGTCCAGTCATACAGCCGCGTCAGCAGGAAGCGCATGGCGGCGCCTCGGCACAGCACCGGCAGCGCCTCGATCTCCATGGCCGAGAGCGGGCGCAGCGCCTGGTAGGCGCCGATCATCGCCCGCGCCTTGGTCACGTTGAAGGACAGGTCCGGCTCGAAGCACCAGGCGTTCAGGCAGATCGCCAGGTCATAGGCCAGGGCGTCGGTGCAGGCGAAGTAGAAGTCGATCAGCCCGGAGACACGCGGCGCGCCGCGCTCCGAATCGAGGAAGAAGACGTTGTCCGGGAACAGATCGGCATGGATGTGGCCGCGCGGCAGGCCCTGGGGCCATTCGGCCAGGATGCCGGAGAGATGCCCGTCCAGCTCGGCCACCAGCCCCTCCTGCACCGCGTCGCCGCCGGCGCGGCAGCGCTCCAGCAGCGGCGCCCAAGCGCGGGGGCCGAGGGAGTTGGCGCGCTCGGCCCGGAAGCCCTCGCCGGCGGCGTGCAGCCCGGCCAGCGCCGCGCCGAGCGGCGCGCAATGCCCCGGCTGCACCCGGCGCGGCCAGACGCCGGGCAGGAAGGTGCAGATCGCCGCCGGCCGCCCGGCCAGCTGGCGCAGCGCCACCGTGTCGCGCCCCGCCACCGGCAGCGGGCAGGAAATGCCGCGCGACGCCAGATGCCGCATCAGGCCGAGGAACCAGGGCAGCTCGGCCGGGTCCACGCGCTTCTCGTACAGCGTCAGGATGTAGTCGCCGGTGGTGGTGCGCAGCGCGAAATTGCTGTTCTCGACGCCCTCGGCAATGCCGCGGAAGGCGAGCAGCTCGCCCAGCTCATACTCGGACAGGAAGGCGCGCAGCGCCTCGTCCGAGACCTCGGTATAGACCGCCATCGGCTCCGTCTCAGTCGGGGGAAGTTACCGCGCCAGGATAGCGGGCAGCTTGAAGGTGACGTTTTCCTCCGCCACCACCACTTCCTCAAGGGTCAGATCGAAGGCTTCGCGCAGGCGGGCGATCACCTCGTCCACCAGCACCTCCGGCGCGCTGGCGCCGGCCGAGATGCCGAGCGTCCGCACCCCCTGCAGCGCCGCCAGATCCAGCTCGGCCCCGCGCTGCACCATCAGGGCGCGCGGGCAGCCGGCGCGCTCGGCCACCTCGCGCAGCCGCACGCTGTTGGAGGAGTTGGGCGCGCCCACCACCACCACCGCCTCGGCCCGCGCCGCGATCGCCTTGACGGCGGCCTGGCGGTTGGTGGTGGCGTAGCAGATACTCTCCTTGGCCGGGCCCACCATGTGCGGGAAGCGGCGGGCCAGCACCGCCACGATGCCGGCCGTGTCATCGACCGAGAGGGTGGTCTGGGTGGTGTAGGCCAGCGGCCCCTCGGGCGGGGTCACCGCCTCGGCCTGCTCGGCGGTCTCGACCAGGGTGACGCTGCCGGGCGGCAGCTGGCCCATGGTGCCGATCACCTCCGGATGGCCGGCATGGCCGATCAGCAGGATGTGCCGGCCGGCCGCCGAATGCCGCTCCGCCTCCCGGTGCACCTTGGAGACCAGGGGGCAGGTGGCGTCGACATAGACCATGTTGCGCCGCTGCGCCTCGGCCGGGACCGATTTCGGCACGCCATGGGCGCTGAACACCACCGGCGCGTCGGGCGGCACCTCGTCCAGCTCCTCGACGAAGACGGCCCCCTTGGCTTCCAGGCTCTGCACCACGAATTTGTTGTGCACGATCTCGTGCCGGACATAGACCGGGGCGCCGAAGCGGGTGAGCGATTCCTCGACGATCTTGATCGCCCGGTCCACCCCGGCGCAGAAGCCGCGGGGTCCGGCGAGCAGGACGTGCAGGGCGGGCTTGACGGTCATGCGGGCCTGTCCGATGGGGGCGTGGTGGTTCATGGGGTCCGCCTGCGGGCGATCCGGGCACGAGCCGGGGCAGGGGGCATCAGCCCCGCGGCCGCCGGCCCGGGCACTAAGGGGAAGAGAGGCAGCATGGTCAAGGCACGGAACCTCCGGGGCGGCGCGATGGCGGCGATGGGCGCGGCGCTGTTGCTGGCCGGCTGCGGCGGCGGCGACCGCGGCAACCCGCTGCTGGACAGCAAGGCGCCCTGCCCGGCGATCTCGATCCTGTCCGACGGGGCGGACCTGACCCGGTTCCGCAGCGGCGGGGGTCGGGACCTGACGGCGATGGAGCTCAATGCCTCGATCTCCGGCTACCAGGCGAGCTGCGATTTCGCCCCCCGCGGCGGCGGGCTGGATGTGACGCTGAAGCCGAGCTTCCTGGTCGAGCGCGGCCCGGCCGCGCAGAGCCGCGTCGCCGAGCTGACCTATATGGTGGCGGTGGCGCAGGACGGGAACCCGGTGGCGCCGCCCAGCCAGTTCAACCTGCGCATCGAGTTCGCGCCCAATGTCTCCCGCGCCACCGGCACGGATGAGGTGACGATCCGCCTGCCGGGCAACCCGGCCCAGGCGGCGCGGCGGCAGGTCTGGCTGGCCTTCCAGCTGACGCCGGAGGAGCTGGCGCTGAACCGGGCGCGCGGGCCCAGGTAAGAAGACAGGGTTCTTTTTTGTAAAAAAGAACCAAAAAACTTTTTCCGTTGGCGTCCCGCTTCGGGCCTGAGGCGGGACGCCAAACCGGCAAAGTCTTTTTGCTTCTTTTTCTTCAGAAAAAGAAGATTCTTGGCTGAGCCCTTGACCTGAGGCTTGCGCGGCGCCGCGCCCTCGGGCAGAGGAGCAACACCCGCAGATCCCACGCGGGAGAGAATGGCGCATGCCATCGCCGAAGGCGCAACCGGCCCCCGGAAACGCTCAGGCAAAAGGGCCGCGTGGGGAAGGGGCCTCTGGAAAGCCCGGAGCCTGGCAACAGGCGCCGGCACCGACGGAGTAAGGCGCGCAACGCCCGCGCTGAATCTCTCAGGTCATCGGACAGAGGGGGGCCACGAACCCTGACCCGCCGCCTCGCGCGGCGCTGGAGGCTGCGTGGCCGATACATTGCTCGAAACCCCGCTGGCGTCGCTGCATCGCGAGCTCGGCGGCAAGATGGTGCCCTTCGCCGGCTATGCCATGCCGGTGCAGTACCCGGCCGGCATCATGGCCGAGCATCTGGCCACCCGCGCCGGCGCCGCGCTGTTCGACGTCTCCCATATGGGCCAGGCCGAGCTCACCGGCGAAGGCGCGGCCGCGGCGCTGGAGGCGCTGACCCCCGCCGACATCCGCATCCTGAAGCCGGGCCGGCAGAAATACGGCCTGCTGCTGAACCAGGAAGGCGGCATCGTCGATGATTTCATGGTGGCCAATCTGGGCGGCGACCGGCTGTTCCTAGTGGTCAATGCCAGCCGCAAGGCGGTGGATCTGCCGCTGATCGAGGCGGCGCTGCCCGCCGGCGTGCGGCTGGTGCCGCTGCCCGACCGCGCGCTGCTGGCCTTCCAGGGGCCGCAGGCGGTGCCGCTGCTGGCCGGCCTCGCCCCCGCCACCGCCGCGCTGCCCTTCATGGGCGTGGCGGAGACCGAGATCGACGGCATTCCCGTCCTGGTCAGCCGCAGCGGCTATACCGGCGAGGATGGCGTCGAGATCAGCGTGCCGGCCGAGCGGGCCGAGGCGCTGGCGAAGCGCCTGCTCGCCCTGCCGGGCGTGGTGCCGGCCGGGCTGGGCGCGCGCGACTCGCTGCGGCTGGAAGCCGGGCTCTGCCTCTATGGCAATGACATCGACGAGACGACCAGCCCGGTCGAGGCCGCCCTGGTCTGGACCATCGGCAAGCGCCGCCGCATGGAATGGAACTTCCCCGGCGCCGGGCGCATCCGCGCCGAGCTGGAGAACGGTCCGTCGCGGCTGCGCGTCGGCATCCTGCCGGAAGGCCGCCAGCCGGCCCGCGCCCACACCGCGATCCATGCCCCCGGTGGCGCGGCGATGGGCGAGATCACCAGCGGCACCTTTGGCCCCTCGCTGAACGGCCCCTGCGCCATGGGCTATGTGGCGCGCGAGCATGCCGCCGATGGCACGGCCCTGGAATTGCAGGTGCGCGGCAAGGCCCTGCCGGCCCGTGTCGCCGCCACCCCCTTCGTCCCTCACCGCTACGCCCGATAAGGACCGCCCCGATGGCCCAGCTGAAGTTCACCAAGGATCACGAGTGGGTTCGCCTGGAAGAGGGCGTCGCCACGATCGGCATCACCGACCATGCGCAGACCGCGCTGGGCGACGTCGTCTTCGTCGACCTGCCCGAGGCCGGCCGTGCGGTCGAGGCCGGCGAGGCCTGCGCCGTGGTGGAGAGCGTGAAGGCCGCGTCCGACGTCTATGCGCCGATCGCCGGCAGCATCGTCGAATCCAACGCCGCGCTCTCCGACGACCCGGCGCTGGTCAACAGCGCGCCGACCGCCGAGGGCTGGTTCTTCAAGATGACGCCCGCCGACCCGGCCGCCATCGACGCGCTGATGGATGAGGCCGACTACCTCGCCTTCGTCGAGAGCCAGTCGTGAGCGACGCGCTGCACGAGCTGGCGGCGCTGGAGGACCACGGCGCCTTCGCCGCGCGGCATATCGGCCCCTCCGAGGCCGAGATCGCCGCGATGCTGCAGCAGGTGGGCGCGGCCAGCCTCGACGACCTCGCCGACCGCACCGTCCCCGCCGCCATCCGCGGCCAGGATTTTTCTCAGTTGCCTCCTCCGGTGTCGGAGGCCGAGGTCATCGCTGAGCTGCGGGCGCTGTCGGAGCTGAACACCCGCCGCCGCTCGCTGATCGGCATGGGCTATCACGGCACGCATGTGCCGCCGGTGATCCTGCGCAACGTGCTGGAGAATCCGGGCTGGTACACGGCCTACACGCCCTACCAGGCCGAGATCGCGCAAGGGCGGCTGGAGGCGCTGGTCAATTTCCAGACCATGGTCTGCGATTTGACCGGCCTGCCGGTGGCGAATGCCTCGCTGCTGGACGAGGCGACGGCGGCGGCCGAGGCGATGGCCCTGGCGCTGGCCGCCAGCAAGTCGAAGTCGCGCGCGCTGCTGGTCGCGGCCGATGTGCACCCGCAGACGCTCGCCGTCATCCAGACCCGTGCCGAGCCGCTGGGCCTGGCGGTCGAGCTGGTGTCCGTCTCCGGAATTTCGGCGGCCGCCACTGAAAAGAAGCCCTTCGCGCTGGTGCTGCAATATCCGGGCACGACCGGCGAGGTCCGTGACCTGACCGCCGAGATCGCCGCGGTGCAGGCGGTGGGGGGGCTGGCCATCGTCGCGGCTGACCCGCTCTCGCTCGTGCTGCTGACGCCGCCGGGCGAGATGGGCGCGGATGTCGTCATCGGCTCCAGCCAGCGCTTCGGCGTGCCGATGGGCTATGGCGGGCCGCACGCCGCCTTCATGGCGGTGAAGGACGCCTATAAGCGGCTGATGCCGGGGCGGCTGGTCGGCGTCTCGGTCGATGCCGCCGGGCGGCCGGCGATGCGCCTGGCGCTGCAGACGCGCGAGCAGCATATCCGCCGCGAGAAGGCGACCTCGAACATCTGCACCGCGCAGGTGCTGCTGGCGGTGATGGCCGGCATGTATGCCGTGTGGCACGGGCCGGAGGGGCTGAAGCGCATCGCCCGCCGCGTCGCGCTGCAGGCGCGGCTGCTGGCCGATGCGGCGGTGCGCGCCGGCTTCACCCTGCGCCATGATGCCTTCTTCGACACCATCGCCATCGAGGCCGGCGCGAAGGCCGATGCGCTGATGGCCGAGGCGCTGTCGAGCGGCTTCAACCTGCGCCGCATCGACGCCACCGGTGTCGGCATCGCGCTGGACGAGACGGTGTCGCGGCTGGAGCTGGAGACGCTGCTGGCGGTGCTCGGCAAGGTCGGCGGGCAGGCGGTGGCGCTGGATGCGCTCTCGCCGCGCGGCGGGCTGCCGGCGGCGCTGGCGCGGCGCTCGGCCATCCTGACGGCGCAGGTGTTCAACAGCCACCATGCGGAGCATGCCATGCTCCGCTACCTGAAGTCGCTGGAGGACAAGGACGTCGCGCTGAACCGGAGCATGATCCCGCTCGGGTCCTGCACGATGAAGCTGAACGCGACGGCGGAGATGATCCCCGTCACCTTCCCCGGCTTCTCCGAGATCCACCCCTTCGCCCCCGCCGACCAGGCCACCGGCTATCTGGCGCTGATCCGGCGGCTGGAGAGCTGGCTGGCCACCATCACCGGCTTCGCCGCCGTGTCGCTGCAGCCCAATGCCGGCAGCCAGGGCGAGTATGCCGGGCTGCTGGCGATCCGCGCCTGGCACAAGGCGCGGGGCGAGGCGCAGCGCGATGTCTGCCTGATCCCCTCCTCGGCGCATGGCACCAACCCGGCTTCCGCCGTGATGGCCGGCATGCGGGTGGTGGTGGTGGGTTGCGACCGCGACGGCAATGTCGATCTCGCCGATCTCGAGGCGAAGATCGCGCAGCACTCGGAAAAACTGTCGGCGCTGATGGTCACCTATCCCTCGACGCATGGCGTGTTCGAGGAGGAGATCATCCGCATCTGCGACGCGGTGCATGCGGCGGGCGGCCAGGTCTATATGGACGGCGCCAACATGAATGCGCAGGTGGGCCTGACCGCCCCGGGCCGGATCGGCGCCGATGTCTGCCACCTGAACCTGCACAAGACCTTCTGCATCCCGCATGGCGGCGGCGGGCCGGGTGTCGGCCCGATCGGCGTGGCGGCGCATCTGGCGCCGCATCTGCCGAACCATCCGCTGCTGGCCGAGGCGGGCCCGGCGACGGGTTATGGCCCGGTCTCGGCGGCGCCGTTTGGCAGCGCCTCGATCCTGCCGATCTCCTACGCCTATATCCGCATGATGGGCGGGGCGGCGCTGACGCGGGCGACGCAGGTGGCGATCCTGAACGCCAACTACATCGCCAAGCGGCTCGATGGGCACTTCCCCGTGCTCTACAAGGGCAAGCGCGGCATGGTGGCGCATGAGTGCATCCTGGATTGCCGCGGCTTCCAGCAGGGCGGTGGTGTCCTTGTCGAGGACATCGCCAAGCGGCTGCAGGATTACGGCTTCCACGCGCCGACCATGTCCTGGCCAGTGGCGGGCACGCTGATGGTGGAGCCCACCGAGAGCGAGACCAAGGCCGAGCTGGACCGCTTCTGCGACGCCATGATCGCCATCCGCGCCGAGATCCGCGCGGTGGAGCAGGGCCGTGCCGACCGCAGCGACAACCCGCTGAAGAATGCGCCGCACACGGCCGCGGAGGTGATGTCCTCCGACTGGGCGCATCCCTACAGCCGGGAGGAGGCGGCCTTCCCGCTGCCCTTCGTCGCCGCGCACAAGTATTGGCCGCCGGTCAAGCGCGTCGACAATGTGCATGGCGACCGCAATTTGGTCTGCACCTGCGCACCGCTCGAGGATTACGCGCAGGCGGCGGAGTGAGCCCGCCGGCCGCCAGCGGCGGCCGGCCCTGACAGAGACTGAAGGGGTCCGGGGAAGCTGTGCTTCCCCGGATTCTTTTTCAGAATCTTCTTTTTCTGAAGAAAAAGAAGCAAAAAGACTTTTTTCAGTTTGGCGCTCAGCCTTCGAGGGCGAGCACCGCGAAGCTGGCCAGCCAGTGTTCGCCCATATAGTCGCCGGCGACATGCGGCAGGCCTGCTTCCAGGTGGCGCTGCGCCACCTTCTTCTGACCGAGATTGCGCCAGCACCAGGCGCGGCTGAGGTTCAGCCCATCCAGATGCGCGATCTTGCCGTCGCTGCGGTCGCTGACCGTGGCGGGGGTGAAGAGCGTCGCCGGCTCCTGCTGCGCCAGGCGCGGCAGGAAGGCGCGGCACCAGGGGGCGAATTCCTCGGGCGGCAGCAGGCGGCGCATCGCCTCGGCCTCGATCAGGGTGGAGGAGAGGAAATCATCGCCGGAGGGTTCGCCCCAGGCCGGGGCGTCGCGATCCTCGCCATACCAGCTTCGGGCGGTGTCGCGCAGCAGGGCCAGAAACTCCGCATCGGCATAGTCGGCGGCGAGGCGCAGGGCGAAGGCGGTGTTGAAATGCGTGCCCACGCGCACCGGGTAGGTGGCTTTCGGCAGGAAATCGCGGAACTTCTGTTCGACCAGCACGCCGAGCGGTGCGGTGGCGGCCTCCCATTCCGTGCCGCGCAGCGTGGCGCAGAGCTTCAGCGCCCAGGCCCAGCCATAGGGCCGCTCGAAGCCGCGTGAGGAGGGGCGGGAGAGATAGGCGCATTCGCCAGCGATTTTTGTCGGTGTGAGCTTGCGGCTGAACAGCGCGCGAATCTCGGCGGCGGGTTCCATGCCCGGAAAGCGCTGCAGCAGATGCGCCAGCAGCCAATAGCCATGCACGCAGGAATGCCAGTCGAAGCTGCCGTGGAAGATGGGGTAGAGCTGGCTCGGCGTGCCGACATCCTCCGGCCCCGCCATGGCATGGGCGATCTTGGTGGGATATTCGCGCTCGACATGGCCGAGGGCGATGCGGGCGAAGCGGCTGGCGAGGTCTTCGGTGAGCATGGCGCGATTCTGCCGCGCCAGACGCGCCCTGTCACGCCGTGGCGGCGGCGGCCAGGCGCTTGCGCAGGAAGGCCAGCACGGCGGCTTCCTCCGGCTTGAGGGAGGGCAAATCCTCGCGCAGCTCGGCCTCGATCTCGCGCTTCACGCGCAGCGCCAGCGCGCCCTGCAGGTAGCTGTCCAGCACCTCGGGGTGCACATAGCATTGTCGGCAGATGGCGGGCGTGTTGCCGAGGCGGGAGGCCGCCTTCTCGATCGCCGCCTTGACGTTGCGCTTGGCCGCGGCCTCGCTGTCGAAGGCGGCGAATTCCGACAGGGCCAGCGCCGCCAGCACGGTGCCGGCCCAGGTGCGGAAATCCTTGGCGGTGATGTCGCGGCCGCTGATCTCGCGGAGATACGCGTTCACTTCGGCGGAATCGACGGATTGCCGTTCGCCATCCTCGTCGATGTACTGGAACAGCGCCTGGCCGGGCAGTTCCTGGCAGGCGCGCACCACCCGCGCCACGCGCCGGTCGCGCAGCGACAATTTCCAGTCCTTGCCGCTCTTGGCGCGGAAGGCGAAGCGCAGCTCGTCGCCGCGCAGCGCCACATGGCGGTTGCGCAGCGTGGTCAGGCCGTAGCTGCCATTGGCCTGGGCGTAATCCTCGTTGCCGACGCGGATCAGCGTGGTGTCCAGCAGATGCACGATGGTGGCCAGCACCTTGCGCCGGCCGAGGCCGCGCTCGGCCATGTCCTCCGCCACCCGGGCACGCAGCTGCGGCAGCGCGCGGGCGAATTCCATGACGTGGTGGTATTTCGTGGCATCGCGCTGCGCCCGCCAATCCGGGTGGTAGCGATACTGCTTGCGGCCGCGCGCATCGCGCCCGGTGGCCTGGATATGGCCATCGGCGCGCGGGCAGAACCAGACTTCCGTCCAGGCCGGCGGCACCGCCAGGCTGCGCAGCCGCGCCAGCACCGCCTTGTCGCGCACGGGCCTGCCCGTGGCGTCGCGATAGCTCCAGCCGGTGCCGCTGCGCCGCCGCGTCAGGCCGGGGCCGTCATCCGAGACATAGCGCAGCCCGGCGGCGCGCGCCGCCGCCTCGGGCTCCACGGGTGGTGGTGGTGGCGGCGGTGCGGTGCGGCGGGGGCGGCGCGGTGTCTCGACCGCGGAGGCAGTCTCGGTCAGCATGATGTCCAGCAACGCGCGCCGGGCCGTTCCGGTTCCGCGTCCCGCCGGAGACACGCCAAGATGAGTGCCGCCTTCCAGATCCTGCCGCTCGCGCCGGAGCATCGTGCCGAATGGGAACGCCTCTACCAGGGCTATGCGGCATTCTACCGCGTCACCCAGACGCCGGAGATGCGCGAGACGGTCTGGGGCTGGATCCACGACCCGGCGCATGAGGTGCAGGCCTTCATCGCGCTCTCGCCGGAGGGCAAGGGGCTGGGCCTGGCGCATTACCGGCCCTTCGCGCGGCCGCTCTCGGCCAGCACGGGCGGTTTCCTGGATGATCTGTTCGTCGATCCGGCGGCGCGCGGCACCAGGCTGGCCGATGCGCTGATCGGCGCCATCGCCGAGATCGGGCGGCAGAAGGGGTGGAGCGTGATCCGCTGGATCACCGCGGAGGACAATTACCGCGGCCGCGCCGTCTATGACCGGGTGGCGGCGCTGACGCCCTGGAAGACTTACGATTTGAAGCTTTGAGGCAGGCCCGCCCGGGCTGGGAAAGCGGGTCGCGCGGGGCCATCTGAACGGCCATGCTGACCCGCCGCTCCGCCCTGGCGCTGCCCGCGCTGCTGCTGCCCCGCGCCGCCGGCGCCGTCACCACCACCCGCCAGGACTGGCCGGATGCCGAGCGGCAGCGCAGCCTGCCGGTGCTGCTGCGCCTGCCGCAAGGGCAGGGGCCGGTACCGCTGGTCATCATCTCGCATGGCCTTGGCGGCTCGCGCGAGGGGCTGGCCTATCTGGGGGAGGGGCTGTCGCAGGGCGGCATCGCCGCGCTGCATGTGCAGCACCCCGGCACCGATGACAGCCTGTGGCGCGGCAACGCCAACCGGCAGGCGAATTTCGCCGCCGCCGCCAGCGATGCCGGCCGGGCGCTGGACCGGCTGCGCGACATCATCTTCCTGCTCGACGCCATCCCGCGCCGGCCGGAGCTGGCGGGCCGCGTGGATGCGCGCCGCATCGGCATCGCCGGGCATTCCTATGGCGCCTGGCTGGTGCAGCACATGCTGGGCCAGCGCCTGCCCGGCGGCGATCGCGGCCTGACCCTGCCGGAGCCGCGGCTCTCGGCCGGCATCGCCCTCTCGCCCATGCCGCCGGAGGGGCTGCCGCCGCGCCTGGCCTTCGCCCGCGTCACCGCGCCGATGCTCTCCATCACCGGCAGCGAGGACCATAGCTGGATCGGCGGGGTGCGGGCCGAGGCGCGGCGCATCCCCTACGATTCCATCGACGCGCCGGGTGCGCTGGCGGTGCTGCGGGGGGCCGGCCATGCCAGCTTCGCCGGCGAGCCCGGCGTCGGCGGGCGATGGGAGGAGGACACCTACCACAACCGCGCCGCGGGCCTTGCCCTGGCCTTCCTGCGCGCCCTATGGCTGGGCGATGCCGCCGCCCGTGCCTTCCTGCGGGACGGCGCCCCCGGCCTGCTGGCCGCGGGCGACAGGCTGGAGAGCAAGGGCCTGGCCTGAGCGGGGGCTGAGCAGGGGTTGGGGCGGAATGCCGGACTACACGCTGGAGCTGGCGGCGGGCGGACGCGTCGCGGGCGTCGATGAGGCCGGGCGCGGCCCGCTGGCCGGCCCGGTGATGGCGGCCGCCGTGATGTTCCACGGCGCGCCCCCCGACACGCTGGCCATGCTGCTGGATGACAGCAAGAAGCTCTCGGCCGAGAAGCGGGAGGCGGCCTATGCCGTGCTGCGCGCCGCCGCCCGCGCCGGCGTGCTGGACTATGCCATCGCCGCCGCCTCGGCCGCCGAGATCGGAAGGCTGAACATCCTGCGCGCCACGCATCTGGCGATGTGGCGCGCCGTCTCCCGCCTGCGGGCGCTGCCGGAGGTGGTGCTGGTGGATGGCAATGCGGCGCCGCGCCTGCCCTGCGCCACGCGCTGCGTGGTGAAGGGGGATTCGCTCAGCCTGTCGATCGCCGCCGCCTCGATCCTGGCCAAGGTGACGCGCGACCGCGCCATGAGCCGGCTGGATGGCCGCTGGCCGGGCTATGGCTTCGCCCGCCATGCCGGCTACCCCACGGCGGCGCACCGCGCGGCGCTGGAGAAGCTCGGGCCCTGCCCGCATCACCGGCGCGGCTTCGCGCCGGTGGATCAGCTGGCGCTGCTCTGATCCGTCCGGCACGCTGGAGGAATGGCATCCCGGCTTCCTTGACGGCGCGACTCCGCCCCGCGCATTGTCCGCCTTCGAGTCGCTGGGGGTTTCGCGGGCGTGGGGACGGGGCTGGATCTGCCGTTGGACTGCATCCTGGAGGGGGATTGCATCGAGATGCTGCGGGCGCTGCCGCCGGCCTCGGTGCACGCCATCTTCGCGGATCCGCCCTACAATCTGCAGCTGAAGGGCGAGCTGCGCCGGCCGGATGAGAGCGTGGTCGATGGCGTGGACGATGCCTGGGACCGGTTCTCGGACCTCGCGGCCTATGATTCCTTCACCCGCGCCTGGCTGACCGAGGCGCGGCGCGTGCTGCGCAAGGATGGCACCATCTGGGTCATCGGCAGCTACCACAATGTCTTCCGCCTGGGCGTCGCGCTGCAGGATCTCGACTTCTGGATCCTGAACGACGTCATCTGGCGCAAGGCCAACCCGATGCCGAATTTCCGCGGCCGCCGCTTCACCAACGCGCATGAGACGCTGATCTGGGCCTCGCGCGGGCAGGAGAGCCGCTACAAGTTCAACTACACCGCCATGAAGTCGCTGAACGACGATGTGCAGATGCGCAGCGACTGGTTCATCCCGCTCTGCACCGGGGGCGAGCGGCTGCGCGACGAGAAGGGCCAGAAGGTCCATCCCACGCAGAAGCCCGAGGCGCTGCTGCACCGGGTGATCCTCTCCTGCACCTCGCCCGGCGATGTGGTGCTGGACCCCTTCCTGGGCAGCGGCACCACCGCCGCCGTCGCCCGCCGCCTCGGCCGCCGCTATATCGGCATCGAGCGCGACCCGACCTACGCCGCCGCCGCCCGCGCCCGCATCCAGGCGGTGGAGCCGCTGTCGGAAAGCGCCATGCTGGTGACGCCGACCAAGCGCGAGCAGCCGCGTATTCCCTTCGGCGCGCTGGTCGAGCGCGGGCTGGTGCCGCCGGGTGCGCGGCTGGTGGACCGGCACCGCCGCTTCGTGGCCGAGGTGGGGGCCGATGGGTCTCTCCGCTGCGGCAAGGCGCAGGGCTCGATCCACCAGGTGGGCGCGGCGGTGCAGGAGGCGCCCTCCTGCAATGGCTGGCTGTTCTGGCATGTCGAGCGGCGCGACGGCACGCTGCGCCTGCTGGACGAGCTGCGCGCCGAACTGGTCGCCAGCCAGGGCGGCTGAACGCCGCCCCTGAGAGGGGCCTTGCCCCTCTCACTCCCCACCAAAGGCCTGAGGCCTTTGGAAACCCGTCAGTGCGCCTCGGCCCGGCGTGTGGTGGCCAGGAACAGCACCGTGCAGGCCAGCACGCAGACGCCGAGAAAAGCGATCGCCGCGCCCGGCCCGTGGCTGGCACCCACCGGGCCTGACGCCGCCTGCAGCACCGCCGCGCCCAGGAAGAAGGACAGGTTGACGGCGGAAAGCGCCTTGCCGGCCTCGTCCGGCGGCACGGCGGCCCGCGTCATGGCGAAGATCAGCGGCTGGATCGAGATGCTGAGGCCGAAGCCGAACAGCAGCAGCGCATCGCCCGAGGGCGGCAGCATGGCGAAGCCCAGCAGGCCGGCCAGCCAGCCGCCCGGGCCGCCGGCGGCCAGCAGCAGCAGCAGCAGACCGGCCAGCGCATGGCCCAGCGCCAGCAGGGCGCGCCGCTGGCCGAGCCGGCGGTCCAGCACCCCGGCCAGCGCCGGCCCGGCGATCAGCGCCAGGGTGCAGACCAGCAGCACATTGCCGGCCTCGATGCGCGGCAGGCCCTTCACCTCCATCAGCCAGGGCCCGCCCCACAGCCCGCGCACCCCGATCACCACGGCGAAGGAGGCGAAGGCCAGCAGCACCATGCCGCGCAGCCGCCGCCCGAGCCCCATGCGCAGCACCAGCCGCGCATCCTGCACGAGCGTCGGGTGCGGGCCGGGATTGGGGGCGGGGGCGGGCACCAGCCGCGCCACCAGCAGCGCCACCACCAGGCCGAGCGCCGCCGCCGCCCAGAAGCCGGCGCGCCAGCCCTGCCGCTCCACCAGCCAGGCCAGCGGCGAGGCGGAGAGCAGCATGCCGACATTGCCCACCCCCTGGATCAGCCCGGACCACAGGCCGAATTTCGCCGGCGTCAGCAGCTTGGCGGCGAGCGTCATCGGGCAGAGCAGCATGCCGCAGCAGCCGAGGCCGAGCACGATCTGCGCCAGCAGGAAACCCGGCGCGCCGCCGACCAGCGCCGCCAGCACCGCGCCGAGGGTGATGGTGGCCAGCAGCACCAGCGCCACCGGCCGCACCCCGTAGCGGTCCAGCGCCACGCCGAGCGGGATCTGCCCGGCGGCGAAGGCGAAGTGATAGGCGCCGGTCAGGCTGGCCAGCCCCTCGGCCGAGACGCCGAGATCGGCCGAGAGCACATCGGCCGCGATGGCCGGCAGGGTGCGCACCAGGTTGGACAGCATATGGCCGCAGGCCAGCACCAGCAGCGGCGCCATGAAGGCGGCCGAGCCCTCGCGCGGGGGGGTCATGGCATTTCCTCGGTTCCTCTTGGCGGCCGCCCCGGCAGGGCAGGCCACAGCGCAGGCCTAGCAGAGGCCGCGCCGCCTGCCTGCCCCCTCCGCCCGCATGGCAGCTTGGCGCCGGGAGGAAAAGCGCCGCCTCAGCGGCGCGGGCGCAGCCGCTCCGCCACCACCACGCCGAGGGCGCCCGCCAGCATCAGCAGCGCCATCGGCCGCGCCGTGCCATCGGCGAAATAGCTGAGCAGCAGGCCGCTGCTGCCGGCGATGGTGAATTGCAGCGTGCCCATCAGCGCCGAGGCCGAGCCGGCCTGGCTGGCATGGCGCGACAGCGCGCCCACCGCCGCATTGGGCAGCACGAAGGCGCTGGCCGAGACGGCGACGAAGATCGGCGCCATCAGCACCGCCCAATGCGCGGGCGATGCGAAGGCGAGCAGCGCCAGCACCCCGGCCGCCAGCAGGATCAGCAGCCCCGCCAGCCGCACCAGCCGCTGCGCCCCGAGCCGCAGCAGCAGCATCGGGTTGAACTGCGAGGCGATGATGAAGCCCGCCGCGTTCAGCCCGAAGATCAGCCCGAAGCGGGTCGGGTCCAGCCTGAACATGCCGACGAAGACGGCGGCCGAGCCGCCGACATAGGTGAACATCAGGAACATGCCGGCGCAGCCCATGGCGACATGCGCCAGGAAGTTCGGCTCGCGCAGGATCTGGAGGTAGCGCAGCAGCTGCGCGCCGAGGCCGAGGCGCAGCCGCCGCTCCGGCGCCAGCGTCTCCGGCAGCAGGCGCCAGACCAGCAGGGCGGAGAGCACCGCATAGGCGGAGGAGAACCAGAAGATCGGCCGCCAGCCGCCGAGCCCGATCATCAGCCCGCCCAGGCCCGGCGCCAGGATCGGCGCCGCGCCCATCACCAGCATCAGCCGCGACATCAGCCGCGCCGCGGCATGGCCATCCGCCAGGTCGCGCACGATGGCGCGCGGCAGCACCATGCTGGCCGAGCCGCCGAAGGCGGCGATGCAGCGGAACAGCGCCAGGCTCTGGATGTCGGTGGCCAGCGCGCAGCCGATCGAGCCCGCCAGATAGACCAGCAGCCCGGCGATCAGCGGCCGCCGCCGGCCCAGCCGGTCGCCCAGCGTTCCCTGCACCAGCTGCCCCACCGCCAGGCCGAGGAACCAGGCCGCCAGCGTCAGCTCCGCCGAGCCATGCGGGGCGCCGAAATCCGCCTCGATGGAGGGGAAGGCCGGCAGGTACATGTCGGTGGAGAGCGGCCCGATGGCGGTGAGGAAGCCGAGCAGCAGGGGAAGCCAGGCGGGCATGGGCAGCGTGTTCCAGGGGCGGAGGGGCGCGCGGAGGGGCAGGGCCGCACGCGGCCGGGCCGGCGCGGGGGGCAGGGAGGCTGGGCAATGCGCCCGTTGCCGCGCCGCCGCAAGCGGGGCCGTGTGACAGCGGGGCCGCGCCCCGGCTTTTCGCCGTTTCACGTTTCCGTGCCAGGGGCGCGCACGGTCGCGTTATACCGGATGCCAAACAAGAGGCAGAAATCCGGCGCGTTTGCCTGCTTCCTGGGCTGGCGCGGCTTGCTGTGCCTTTTCTGTCATCGCTCTGCGCTTGCGCGGCACCGGACCGTTTCCGAAACTGCCCAGGTCGCCGGCGCCGCGCGCCTGCGGGAAAAAACAGGGAGAGCAACATGTTCCGTACCGCCCTTGCGGCCGCCGGCGGCCTGGCCGTCGCGGCCGCCACCGCGCTGGGTCTTGCGTCCCCCGCCGCTGCGCAGGCCTCGGCCGACACGGTGGGCGCCATCCGCGCCCGCGGCGCCCTGATCTGCGGTGTCACCGGCACCACCGCCGGCTTCAGCCTGCCCGACAGCCAGGGCGTCATGCGCGGCATCGACGCCGATAGCTGCCGCGCCGTCGCCGCCGCCATCTTCGGCGACGCCAGCAAGGTGCGCTTCGTCAACACCACCTCGCAGAACCGCTTCACCGCGCTGCAATCGGGCGAGGTGGACCTGCTGGTGCGCAACACCACCTGGACGCTGTCGCGCGAGGCCTCGCTGGGCTTCGAATTCGCCAGCATCAATTTCTATGACGGCCAGGGCTTCATGGTGAAGACCTCGCTCAACGTCACCTCGGCCCGCGCGCTGGACGGCGCCACCGTCTGCGTCCAGCCCGGCACCACCACCGAGCTGAACCTCGCCGACTATTTCCGCAGCAACAACATGCGCTTCACCCCGGTGGTGATCGAGAGCGTCGAGGAGATCCGCACCGCCTTCAACTCCGGCCGCTGCGACGCCTACACCAACGACGCCTCCTCGCTGGCCGCCTTCCGCGCCACCCAGGCCAACCCGGCCGAATATGTGCTGCTGCCCGAGATCATCTCGAAGGAGCCGCTCGGCGCCGTGGTGCGCAAGGGCGACTGGAAGTTCTTCGACATCGTCCGCTGGGCGCATTTCGCGCAGCTGACCGCCGAGGAGCTGGGCATCACCAGCCAGAACCTGGCGAGCTTCGCCGACAGCCCGAACCCGGATGTGCAGCGCTTCATGGGTCGCAGCGGCGACCTGGGCAAGATGCTCGGCCTGCAGCCGGACTGGGCGGTGCAGATCATCCGCCAGGTCGGCAATTTCAGCGAGGTCTGGGAGCGCAACATCACCCCGCTCGGCGTGCAGCGCGGCATCAACCGCCTCTGGACCCAGGGCGGCCTGCAATACGCCCCCCCCATGCGTTAATTTTTTTCGGCTTCCGGTCAGGGCCGGGACGGGGGGTGCTGCACTGGGCCGGATATGCTCCGGCCCAGGATGGTGCCAGCGCCTGTCCGGCCTGCCGGCCGCTTCGGCACTGCCCTTTCGCCGCGGGCTCGCGGCATGATGTCCGGCACGCCGCCCCATCCCACGAAGCGGCGACCGCCTGACATGCACGGAGGAACGATGCGACGCCTTTCCGCGGCCCTGCTGGGCCTTGCCGCGCTGCTGGCCGGCGCCCTGCCCACCGCCCGCCCCGCCTCGGCGCAGCCCGCCGCCGACACCATGGCCGCCATCCGCGCCCGCGGCCACATCCTGTGCGGCGTGACGCCCAACACCATCGGCTTCGCCGCGCCGGACAGCCAGGGCGTGTTCCGCGGCCTGGACGCCGATTACTGCCGCGCCCTGGCCGTCGCCGTCTTCGGCGATCCGGAGAAGACGCGCTTCGTGCCCACCACCGCGCCGCAGCGCTTCCCCGCCCTGCAATCGGGCGAGGTGGATGTGCTGATCCGCACCACCACCTGGACCCTGTCGCGGGAGGCAGCGCTGGGCTTCGTCTTCGCCGGCGTCAATTTCTACGACGGCAACGGCTTCATGGTGCGCCGCGCGCTGGGCGTGCAATCGGCGCGGCAGCTGGACGGCGCCAGCGTCTGCCTGCAGCAGGGCTCCACCACCGAGCTGAACGTCACCGACTATTTCCGCACCCACAACATGCGGATGAACCCGGTGACCTTCGAGAATGTCGAGGAGATCCGCACCGCCTTCGCCGCCGGCCGCTGCGACGTCTATTCCTCCGACACCTCGACGCTCGCCGCCTTCCGCATCGGCCAGGGCCCGGCCGCCGACCAGTATGTGCTGCTGCCCGAGATCATCTCGAAGGAGCCGCTGGGCCCGGCCGTGCGCAAGGGCGATGCCCGCTGGTTCGACATCGTCCGCTGGACGCATTTCGCCCTGCTGACCGCCGAGGAGCTGGGCATCACCCAGGCCAACATCGCCCGCTTCGCCGACAGCACCAGCCCCGATGTGCAGCGCTTCCTGGGCCGCAGCGGCGATCTCGGCAGGATGCTCGGCCTGCAGCCGGACTGGGCGGCGCAGATCATCCGCCAGCTCGGCAATTTCGGCGAGATGTGGGAGCGCAGCATCACCCCCCATGGGCATCCAGCGCGGCATCAACGCCCAATGGAACCAGGGCGGCCTGCAATACGCCCCGCCCATGCGTTGATTTCTTTCGGCTGCCGGTCAGGGCCGCGACGGCGGGTGCTGCACTGGGCCGGGGATACTCCGGCCCAGCCTCGCGTCCCGCGTCTCAACTCGCCTGCGGCAGCCCGACAGAAGAATGGGAGGCGAGGATGGCGTCGTAGCGCTCGCGGCGCAGGCGCTCGTAATGCCGGCGGTGATGGCCGTCGATGCGCTGCAGCGTCTCCTCGGTCATCTTCGGGAAATCGTAGCGCTCACTTTCGGCGATGCGCATGCGGTCGAAGCCCATGCTGCGGAAATGCGCGGGCGAGAAGGAATTGCCGCGCTCGCCGATATAGCGGCCGAAGCTCACCGTGGTCAGCACCCGGCTGAGGCCGAGCTCCAGGCAGGCCAGGCTTTTCGCCGCATCCTGCGAGGACGCCTCGGAGGCGATGGAGAGCGGGCGGAACAGCTCGTAGATCTGCCGGTGCGGGCGTTCATTGTAGTCGCGCCCCTCGAGCAGGGCGTAGAAGGGCTCCAGCCAGCGCATCATCTGCCGCCAGCCCTCGCGCCGCAGCCCGAATCCCCAATGGTGCTCGAGCGGGATGTACTTCACCTCCGGCCCCGGATAGTCGCGCCGGTGGTCGCCATAGGCGCCGAAATAGGCGATGCGCGGGAAGGGCTCGGTGACCTGGCGCAGCTGCTCCAGCGCCCAGATATACCAGGGGCCGAGCTCCAGATCGTCCTCGAGGAAATAGCCCAGCTCGGCATTCAGCTCGTCGAAGACCAGCCGCTCGCCGCGCAGGATGTTGCGGGCGACCCCCAGATTGTGCGGGCTGGCCAGCACCTGGCCGCGCGGGAAATGCCGGCGGAAGGCGGCGGTGGAGGCGGTGATGGCGTCGTCGCTGGCATAGCGCTTCCCCGTGCGCGGCGAGACGGCGCCATCCTGCAGCAGCCAGATCCTCGCGGGGTCCAGCACCACGCCGCGCTGCATCGTCAGGCTGCGGCAGACCCGGTCCAGATAGTCCGGCCGGTCGAAGGCGAAGAGGATGATCGGGGTCTCGATGCGCGGGATCATTCGGTGGCCTCGCGCCGGAAGCCGGGGGTGGTGGGCGGCTCGGCGAATTCCTCGTCGATCTGCTCGACACGGGCCAGGCGCGGGCCGGCGCGGCAGGCGGTCAGCAGCGCGGCCACCGCGGCGGCATCGCCCGCCACCAGCGCCTCGACACTGCCATCGGCGCGGTTGCGCACCCAGCCCTGCACGCCGAGCTTCGTCGCCTCCGCCACCATCCAGTCGCGGTAGCCCACGCCATGCACCCGGCCCCGGATGCGCACCCGCTTCGCGTCCATCGCGCCCTCCTCAGGCGTCAGCCACGCGCCAGCGCCAGCAGGCGCGCGGCCAGGGCGACATCCTTCACCACCCCGTCCTGGCGCGCCAGCGCCTCGGCATCCTCGCCCCACAGCTCCTGCTGGAAGCTCTCATCCAGGAAGGCCAGGCGGCAGGCCTCGGCCGCGTCCAGCCGCCCCTCGGCCAGGGCCAGGCCCAGCACCAGGCTGCCCAGCGCCGGGATGGCCACGCCGAGCGCCGCCAGCTCCAGCGCGTTGCGGGTGGCGAGCGCGCGGCGCAGCGCGGCCAGCGACTCGGGCGGCTGCGCCACCGGCATGATGCCGCTGGTGACCTTCAGCGGGGCGTCCAGCGCCAGCGCCGCCCAGTCCAGCAGCGGCTGCCATTCGCGCGCCTGCCGCTCCGCCAGGCGCGGCTCGCCGGCGGCGTGGTAGCAGAGCAGGTCGGTGCCGCCATATTCGGCCAGCGCGGCGACGCTGGCCTCCGGGTCGGCGGCGATGCGCTCCAGCGCGGTCGCCACCACCCGGGTCAGCGGCACCTGCTCCATCGACATCTCGCCGCCCTTGGCGCCGCCGGCCTGCTGCCATTCCTCGGCCACCGCCTCGGCCAGGGCCAGGCTGGGCAGCAGCAGCGGGCCGCTGCCCGGCAGGCGCAGCGGCCGCCCATCCAGCTGCACGGCAAAGCCCTCGGCCGATGTCAGGGCCTCGGCCCGATCCCAGAAACGCTTCATGCCGGGCGGATTAGAGCAAAACCGCCCGGGCGTGGAGGCCCCGCCCGCCACCACACAAAGTTGAGAGAGGGTGAAGCCCACCATCGCTGCTGTACACTTCCGCAACGAAGCGCGCGGTGCCACACTGGCCCGTCTCAACAGAACCAGCCCCGGCCCGGGCGGCCCGGCGTGGTGGGATCGCCGGGCGCTGCCGGCGGCATCCCCCCGTCATGCGCCCTGGCCGGAAGGATAAGGCGCCATGACGGTCCTGACGGCGATACCCCAGGCGGCGATGGCCGAGCCGGTGCTGGTGCTGCCGGCCGGACCGCTGCACCAGCCCGGCATGCTGGCCATCTTCAACCAGGTCGTGGCGCACAGCACCGCCGTCTACACCGATGTGCCGCAGACGCTGGAGCAGCGCGCCGCCTGGTGCGCGCAGCGCCAGGCGCAGGGCTTTCCGGTGCTGGTGGCGCTGGGGGCGGAGGAGGGTGACGTGCTGGGCTTCGCCAGCTTCACCGAGTTCCGCGGCTGCTGGCCCGGCTTCCGCCACACGGTCGAGCATTCCGTGCATATCCGCGCCGATTGCCGCGGCCGGGGCCTGGGCACCCGCCTCGTCGCCGCGCTGATCGAGCAGGCGGTGCTGCTCGGCAAGCATGTCATGGTGGCGTCCATCGACGCCGAGAACGCACCCTCGATCCGCATGCATGAGCGGCTGGGCTTCCGGCAGGTGGCCTACATGCCGCAGGTCGGCTGCAAGTTCGGGCGCTGGCTGGATCTGGTGCTGATGCAGAAGCAGCTCAGCGAGCGACAGCCAGAAAGCTGAGGGTTCTTTTTTTGGAAAAAAGAACCAAAAAACTTTTCTCAGTTGGCGTCCCGCCTATGGCCTGAGGCGGGACGCCGAACTGAGAAAGTCTTTTTGCTTCTTTTTCTTCAGAAAAAGAAGATCTTAGGCTGCCTTTGCTTCCCGGCGCCGCCGATGCAGCACGAACTCGGTATACCCGTTCGGCTGCGCCGCGCCCTCGAACACCAGATCACACGCCGCCTGGAAGGCCGGCCCGTCGAAGCCCGGCGCCATCGGCACATAGGCCGCGTCGCCGGCATTCTGCTGGTCCACCACGGCGGCCATGCGCTTCAGCGTGTCCTCCACCTGGGCGCGGCTGACCACGCCATGGCGCAGCCAGTTGGCGATGTGCTGGGCGGAGATGCGCAGCGTTGCGCGGTCCTCCATCAGCCCGACATTGTTGATGTCCGGCACCTTGGAGCAGCCGACCCCCTGGTCCACCCAGCGCACCACATAGCCCAGGATGCCTTGCGCGTTGTTGTCCAGCTCCGCCTGCACATCGGCCGGCGCCCAGTTGCTGTCGGAGAGCGGGATGGTCAGGATGTCGTCCAGCTTGGCGCGCGGGCCGCCGGAGAGCAGCTCCTCCTGCCGCCGGGCGACGCTGACCTCGTGGTAGTGCATCGCATGCAGCGTGGCGGCGGTGGGGGAGGGCACCCAGGCGGTGTTGGCGCCGGCCCTGGGGTGGCCGATCTTCTGCACCAGCATGTCGGCCATCCGGTCCGGCATGGCCCACATGCCCTTGCCGATCTGCGACTTGCCGCGCAGGCCGCAGGAGAGGCCCGTGTCGACGTTCCAGTCCTCATAGGCCTTGATCCAGGCCGCGCCCTTCATGTCGTTCTTGCGCAGCACCGGGCCGGCTTCCATCGCGGTGTGGATCTCGTCGCCGGTGCGGTCGAGGAAGCCGGTGTTGATGAAGGCGACCCGCTCCTTCGCCGCGGCGATGCAGGCGCGGAGATTGACGGTGGTGCGCCGCTCCTCATCCATGATGCCCATCTTCAGCGTGTTGGCCGGCAGGCCGAAGGCCTGCTCGACGCGGCTGAACAATTCGTTCGCCCAGGCCACTTCCTTCGGCCCATGCATCTTCGGCTTGACGATGTAGACCGAGCCGGCGCGGCTGTTGCGCCGCGCGCCCCGCAGATCGTGCAGCGCGATGGCGACGGTGGCCAGCGCGTCGAGGATGGTCTCCGGCACCTCCTTGCCATCCAGCGTCACCGCGTCCGTCATCATGTGGTGGCCGACATTGCGCACCAGCATCAGGCTGCGGCCATGCAGCGTCAGCGTCGAGCCGTCCGGCGCGGTGTAGATGCGGTCCGGGTTCAGCCGGCGCGTCAGCGTGCGGCCATCCTTCTCGAACTTCGCCTCGAGGTCGCCCTTCATCAGGCCGAGCCAGGCGCGATAGACCTCCACCTTGTCCGCCGCATCGACGGCGGCCACCGAATCCTCGCAATCCATGATGGTGGAGATGGCGGATTCGGCGATGACATCGGCGATGCCGGCCGGGTCGTCCTTGCCGATCGGATGCGCCTTGTCGAGGCGCAGCTCCAGATGCAGCCCATTGTTGCGCAGCAGGATGGCGGGTGGGCGCCGTGGCCTCGCCCGCATAGCCGGCGAACTTGGCGGAATCCTGCAGCGTGGTGGCGCCGCCCTGCACCAGGTCGACCTTCAGCACGCCGCCGATCACGGCGAGCCCGGCCACATCCGCCCAGGAGCCGCCGGAGAGCGGCGCCGCCTGGTCGAGGAGGGCGCGGGCGCGGGCGATCACCTTCTCGCCGCGGGCGCGGTTGAAGCCGCGTCCGGCGGCCAGCTCGCCCTCCTGCGGGATGGCGTCGGTGCCGTAGAGCGCGTCATACAGGCTGCCCCAGCGCGCATTGCCGGCATTCAGCGCGTAGCGCGGGTTGTTCACCGGCACCACCAGCTGCGGCCCGGCGATGCTGGCGATCTCCGGGTCCACATTCGCCGTGGTGACGGCGACCGGGCCGGGATCGGGCAGCAGATAGCCGATCTCCTGCAGGAAGGCGCGGTAGGCGGCGGCATCCACCGGGCGGGCCGGGTGCGCGCGGTGCCAGGCATCGATCTTCGCCTGCAGCGCGTCGCGCTCGGCCAGCAGCGCGGCATTGCGCGGGGCGAGCTCGGCCAGGATGTCGGCCATGGCGCCCCAGAAGGCCTCCGGCGCCAGGCCGGTGCCGGGCAGCGCCTCGCTTTCGATGAAGTCCCGCAGCACCGGCGCCACTTCCAGCGCCCCGATCCGCACCATGCCGGCCATGAAATCTCCCTCCCGCTTGAACGCTGTCCGGCAGTTAACCTGCATTTCCGGCGCCCCGCAAACCGCCCCGCCGGAGGGGATTGCGGCGCGGGCGGAAGAGGTGGAGGCTTCGGGCCCGCATCCCGACAGACCAGGATTTCCGCGCCATGACGCTGCCCTTCCTGCCGCCCGATTTCGCCACCCAGCACTGGCAGGTGACCAAGCCGGCGGCACGCGGGCAGCGCGGCATCGTGGTCAGCCAGAGCCGCGCCGCGGCCGAGGCCGGCATCGCCGTGCTGGAGGCCGGCGGCAATGCGGCGGATGCCGCCGCCGCCACCGCCTTTGCGCTGGCCGCCATGGAGCCGTGGAATTCGGGCCTGGGCGGCATCGGCTTCGCGGTGATCCACCGCCCCGGCCAGGCCAGCGCCGAGATCCTGGATTTCGGCCCCGTGGCCCCGGCCGCCAGCGACCCGGCGGATTATCCGCTGACGGGGCGGATGAAGCTCGACCTCTTCGCCTGGCCGGAGGTGGAGGGGGACCGCAACATCCATGGGCCGCTCTCCTTCGCCATCCCCTCCTCGGTGGCGGGCTATGGCACGCTGGCGGAGCGTTTCGGGCGCGGCCTGCCGCTCTCGGCGCTGCTCGACCCGGCCATCGCGCTGGCCCGGCGCGGCCTGCCGCAGGATTGGTACACCACGCTGAAGATCGCCAACTCGGCCAAGGTGCTGCGGCTCTACCCGGAAAGCGCGCGCATCTATCTGCCGGATGGGCTGCCGCCGGTGGCCCCCTACCAGGGCAAGCCCGGCTTCTTCCCGCTGGGGCGGCTGGCCGACACGCTGGAGCGGCTGCGCGACGCGGGCTGGCGCGACTTCTATGAGGGGGAGCTGGCCGCCTCGATCGCCGGCGATGTGGCGGCGATGGGCGGGCGGCTCTCGGCGGCCGATCTGGCCGGCGTGCGGCCGGAGGTGCGGCCGGCGCTCGCCATCCCCTGGCGCGGCCGCTACACGCTGCAGGGCGCCGGCGGGCTGACCGCGGCGCCGACGCTGGCCCGGCTGGTCGAGGCAATGGCGCCGCTGGAGCCGGGCGAGGCGCCGGATGCGGTGTGGTTCGGCGCGCTGGCCCGCGCCATGCGCCAGGCCTATGCGGAGCGGCTGGAGGGCCTCGGCGCCGCTGCCGCCGAAGCCACCCCGCCCGAGCCGTCGGAGACCTGCACCACGCATCTGACCGTGGTGGATGGCGACGGCATGATGGTGGCGATGACCACGACGCTGCTTTCCTCCATGGGCAGCCGGGTGGTGCTGCCGGGCAGCGGCGTGCTGATGAACAACGGCATGATGTGGTTCGACCCGCGCCCGGGCAGCGCCAATGCCATCCGCCCCGGGGCGCGGCCGCTCTGCAACATGTGCCCCGTCACCGTCTCGGACGGGGCGGGGCCGGTGATGGCGCTGGGCGCCTCGGGCGGGCGGCGCATCCTGGCCTCGGTCTACCAGATGCTGGCCTTCGCCCTGGATTTCGGCCTGTCGCCGGAGGCGGCGGCGCATCACCCGCGCATCGACGTCTCCGGCCCCGATGGCGCCAGCGCCGACCGGCGCCTGCCGCCCGATGTGCTGGCGGCGCTGGACGCGCAGGGCGGGCTCTCCGTGGTCGAGCATTCGGTGCTGCCGGTGAATTTCGCCTGCCCCAACCTGGTGCGGCGCGAGGCGGAGGGCTTCGCCGGCATCAGCGACGTGATGAGCCCCTGGTCCGCGGCGCTCGCCGCGCATTGAGGTCCTGCCGATGCCCCTGACCATGCCGGAGGAGATCCTGCTCCTCACCCTGGACGATGCGACGGGGCGGCCGATCGGCCTGCCCGGCCCGGCGGCGGAGCTGGCGCTCGCCGGCGCCATGCTGATGGAGCTGTCGCTGGCCGGGCGCATCGACACCGATCCGGACCGGCTCTACCGCGTGGCGGCGGCGCCGCTGGGCGATGCGGTGCTGGATGCGCTGCTGGCGCGCATCGGCGCCACCACCCCCGAGCGCCCCAGCCGCTGGTGGATCGAGCAGCTGATGCGCGAGGCGCCGAAGCTGCGCCCCGCCTGGCTGGAGCGGCTGGTGCAGCGCGGCGTGCTGCGGCGGGAGAAGGGCCGGGTGCTCTGGGTGCTGCCCGACCACCGCTATCCCAAGGAGGATGGCGGCACCACCGAGGCGGTGCGCGAGCGGCTGCGCCATGTGCTGCTGCAGGATGTCATCCCCGATGCGCGGGATGCCATGCTGGTCGGGCTGTGCCGCATCGCCGGCCTGGTGCCGCTGCTGCTGTCGGAGGCGGAGGCGGCGCGCGCCGCCGGCCGCGTCGAGCAGATCGCCGCGCTGGAGGAGATGGCGCGGGCGCTGTCGGCCGCCACGCGCGATCTCTACGCCGCGCGCGGCCTGCATTGAGGGAGGGGCGCCCGGTCCGGGGCAAGGTCCGGGGCAAAGGTCCGGGGCGCCCTTCCGCTTCGCCTTACGGCCGGGCCGGGATGGTCAGGCCGCGCTGCACCGCCGGGCGGGCCAGCCCGGCCTCCAGCCAGCGCGGCACTTCCTTCAGCCTGCCGAATTCCACCAGCTCGCCGGCCTCGTAGAAGCCGTTGATGTTGCGCACCCAGCCCAGCAGCGAAATGTCGGCGATGGTGTAGTCGTCGCCCATGATCCAGTCGCGCCCCGCCAGCCGCGTCTCCAGCACGCCGAGCAGGCGCTTCGATTCGTCGACATAGCGGCGCAGAGGCCGCTTGTCCTCGATCTCGCGCCCGGCGAATTTGTGGAAATAGCCGAGCTGGCCGAACATCGGGCCGACCGCGGCCATCTGGAAGAACACCCATTGGATGGTCTCGATGCGCAGGCCCGGATCGGCCGGCAGCAGCCGGCCCGTCTTCTCCGCCAGATAGAGCAGGATGGCACCCGATTCGAACAGGCCGAGCGGCTTCCCGCCCGGCCCGTCGGGATCGATGATCGCCGGGATCTTGCCGTTCGGGTTCAGCGAGAGGAATTCCGGCGTCCAGGTCTCGTTGCGGCCGATATCGATGGTGTGGGGTTCATAGGGCAGGCCCAGCTCCTCCAGCGCGATCGACACCTTCACCCCGTTCGGGGTGGGCAGCGAATAGAGCTGGATGCGGTCCGGATGCTGCGCCGGCCAGCGCTGGGTGATCGGGAAATGCGAGAGATCGGCCATGCGGCCCTCCTTGGCCCCGGGCGGGGCGGATGTCGTCGGGGAGAGGGTGGCGCCTCCCCCGCGCGGCTTCAACCCGTGGCCGTCAGCCCGGGCGCAGCCGCGCCGGGTTGCCCAGCGCCGTGGCGCCGGCCGGCACGTCGCGGGTGACGACGCTGCCCGCCCCGATCAGCGCATCATCGCCGATGGTGACGCCGGGCAGGATGATGGCGCCGCTGCCGATCCAGACATTGGCGCCGATCGTCACGGGGCGGCCGAATTCCAGCCCCTTGGCGCGCTGCGCCGGGTCGCGCGGATGGTCGGCGGTCAGGATCTGCACCGCCGAGCCGATCTGCGTGCCGCGCCCGATGCGCACCTTCACCACGTCCAGGATGACGCAGTTGAAGTTCATGAAGGCGCCGTCGCCGATCTCGATATTGTAGCCATAGTCGCAGAAGAAGGGCGGGCGGATGTTCACGCCCTGGCCGACGCTGCCCAGCGCCTCGGCGAGCAGGGCGTGGCGCTGCTCCGGCGGCAGGGCCAGGGCGGCGTTGTAGCGGGCCATCCAGGCGGAGATGCGGCGATTGTCCTCGGCCAGCTCCTCGCCTTCGGCGATGTAGAGGTCGCCGGCGAGCATGCGCTGCTTCTGGCTGCGCGGATCCATGGGGCGTTCCTTGTGGTTCGGCGCCGATCCTAGGGCGCGGTGCCGATCCGGGAAGGCGGCCCGGCCGCAATCACCGCGGATTGAGCGCGTCCCGGCCGCCGGCCATGGCGAGCAGCAGCCCGCCGCCGATCAGCGCCAGCCCCGCCAGGTGGAAGAGCTGCAGCCGCTCGCCCAGGAACAGCACCGCCAGCACGCTGCCGAAGAGCGGCATCAGATGGATGAACTGCCCGGCCCGCGCGGCGCCGATCAGCTCCACGCCGCGGTTGAAGAACAGGTAGGAGAGCAGCGAGGGGAACAGCGCCAGATAGGCGATGGCGCCGACCCCGGCGGCACCCGGCGCCGGATGGCCGGCCGCCCAGCTCTCCACGGCATAGCCGGGCAGCAGCACCAGCAGGCTGAGGGCGATGCTGGCGGCCAGGAAGCTCAGCGGATGCAGGCGCGGCCGCAGCCGCAGGCAGGAGGAATAGACGGCGTAGGAGAGCACGGCGCCCAGCACCCAGAGATCGCCCGGATGCAGCCGCAGCTGCCGCAGATCCTCGATCGAGCCATGCCCGGCGATGGCGACGACGCCCGCCACCGAGCAGGCGATGCCGGCCAGCTGGCGCGGCCGCGTGCGCTCGCCGAACAGCAGGAAGCCGCAAAGCAGGATGGCCAGCGGGATGACCGATTGCAGCAGCAGCCCGTTGATCGCGCCGGTGCTGCGCAGCCCCTGATAGGTCAGCACGCTGAAGCTGGCGAGGCCGAGCCAGGAGAGCATCAGCAGCCGCCAGGGATGCCGGCGCAGCAGCGGCCAGTCCCGCCGCAGATGCGGCCAGGCGAAGGGCAGCAGCAGCGCCAGCGCCAGGGCCCAGCGCCAGAAGGCCAGGAAGAAGGGCGAGGCGATGGTGTTGACCGCGCGGCCGATGATGAAATTGCCCGACCAGAACAGCGCCGCCAGCACCAGCAGCAGAACCGGCGCCTGCCAGGCCCGCGCCAGCGCGCCGGCGGGGGAAACGGGCTCGGCCTGGCCGGGCATGGCGCTCTCCGCATGTTGCAACTGCGAAGAGAGCGGCCTAGCCCCGCCGCGCCGCCAGGACAAGGGCCGCGACCCGGCCCCCGGCTCAGGCGGTGGCGAGCAGCGCGACGCCGAGCGAGATCAGCCCGATCGCCGCCACCTTCTGCGGGCCCAGCGCCTCGCCGAACATGAAATGGCCGATCAGCGCGATGACGACGTAGGAGGCGGCGGTGCAGGGCAGCGCCACGCTCATCGGGATCTTCCGCAGCGCCACGATGTAGAGCATCGCCGCGCCGCCATAGCAGCCGAGGCCGATGATGGTCTGCCAGCGGAAGAGCTGGGTGAGGAAGCTTCCCTCGCCCAGCGTGCCCGCCTTCAGCAGCACCTGGCCGATCAGCGAGGTGCTGATGGCCGCCGCAAGGACCAGCCAGTGCAGCATCAGGCCGGATCCCGCGCGCGAATGACCTCGCGCACCACGCCCTGTGGCTTGCCATTGGCCGAGAGGAAGGCGCGGCCGAGATACTCGCCCATCACGCCGAGCACGAAGAACTGCGCCGCGGCGACCAGCAGCACCACCGTCATCACCGAGGCCCAGCCGGAGGGCGTGTCCTTGGTCAGCGCCTCGACGATGGTGAAGACGGCGCCGAGCATGCCGAGCACGCCCATGCCGAGGCCGACGAACATCGCCATGCGCAGCGGCAGCAGCGAGAAATTGGTGGCGAGGTTCAGCCAGAGCCGGATCAGCCGGCGCAGCGTGTAGTTGCTGCGGCCCTGGGCGCGCGCCAGATGCATCACCTCGATGCTGTCGATGCGCTGCGTGACCTGCAGGATGATGCCGTCGATATAGGGGTAGGGGCCGGAATATTTCGTCACCTCCCGCACCACCAGCGCCGACATGCAGCGGAAGGAGGAGAGGTAGAGCCCCTTCGGCTTGTCCATCAGCTGGTCCGCCACCCAGTTGGCGAAGCGCGAGCCGAGATTGCGCCAGCCCTCATGCTCCTTCTTGGCGTAGCGGGTATAGACCACGTCCCAGCTGCCGAGCCGGGCATGGTCGTAGAGCTTGATGACCTCCTCCGGCGGGTTCTGCAGGTCGTCATCCATGGTGATGACATAGTCGCCGCGCGCATGGCGCAGCCCGCTCATGACCGCGTTGTGCTCGCCGAAATTGCGCGCATGCTCGACGAAGGTCAGCGGCACGCGGGCGGTGGCGGCAAGCTGGCGGCAGACCTCGCCGGAATTGTCCGGGCTGCCGTCATTGACCAGCACGATCTCGATGCCGCCTTCGGGCCGCAGCGCCGACAGCGCCTCGACCAGCAGGCCCACCGTGTCGGCGCCGCGATAGACCGGCACGACGATGGACAGGCCGACACGGCCCGGCGGGCGCGCGGCCTCGGCGGTGGCGGCCTCCGGGGCGGGGCTGAGGGAGGCGAGGGTCATGCGGCGCGGCCTTGCAGGCGGGAGGAGGGGGTGGAAGGGCGGCGCGCCGTCAGCAGCACCGAGCCGCCGGCCGGGTAGCGCAGGCCGAGGCGGCTGAGCGCGGCCTCGGCCCCGGTCGCCGCGTAGAGCGTCGCATCCAGCCATGGCGGGAATGGGGCGACGTCGCTGGAATGATCCTCGCCGCGCGCCAGCACCTTGCGCTGCAGCACCATCAGCGGCAGCAGCAGCGCGTTCCAGTAGCGCGCCTCCACCGCCTCGAAGCCGGCCTGCCGCAGCAGGTCCGCGGCCTCGGGCGCGCTGTAGCGGCGCGCATTGTGCACCCGCCGGTCATGCGCCGAGGCCAGCCAGGAAAAGGCCGGCAGGTTCAGCACCAGCAGCCCGCCGGGGGCCAGCACGCGGCGCATCTCGGCGAGCGCCGCCGCCTGGTCCACCGCGGCGTGGCACAGCACATCCATGCTGGCGAGTGCCGCGAAGCTGGCCTCGGCGAAGGGCAGGCGGGCGGCGTCGCCGGCGGCGATGGCGGCGCCGGATTTGGCGGCGGCGCGGGCGGCGGCGGCGGGGTTGTATTCCAGCCCGGCCAGGGCCTGGCCCGGGAAGGCGGCGGCCAGGTGGCGCAGCAGCCCGCCGGTGCCGCAGCCGACATCCAGCCAGGGGCCGGGGGGCGGGGCGCCGTCGCGCAGCGCCGCCTCGGCGCGGGCGCGCAGGGCGCGGTACCACCACATCCCGTCCTCGGCCCGGTCCATGAGGTCGTATTCGATCGCGTCCACGTGATCCTTGTGGCAGCGCCCGCGTCCTGCCGCAATGGGTTGCGAGGGAAGCGCCACCGCCGCCTTTCCCGGCCAGGATACCCCGCCGCATGCCCCTGCCTTCCGACAGAGACACCCCCCGCCGCGCCGGGCCCTGGCTGCTGCGCCTGGCCGCGCTGCTGCCGGCGCTGGGCTTCCTGGCGGTGGTGCTGGCGCCGCCGCTGAACCCGGATGTCGCGGCGGTGCTGGATTTCGCCAGCCGCATGCGGGCGGGGGAGGTGCTCTATGTCGACCTGATCGACATCAACCCGCCGCTGATCTTCCTGCTGAACTGGCCGGCGGCCTGGCTGGCCTCGGTGACGCCGCTCGACCCGCCCCAGGCGCTGGTGCTGACGCTGCTGCTGCTCTGCGCGCTGTGCTGGTGGCTCTGCCACGCCCTGCGCGACCGCGAGGCCGGCCCGGCCGAGCGGGCGGTGATGGCGGCCATGCTGCCGCTGCTGCCGCTTTCCGCCGGCCAGGATTTCGGCCAGCGCGAGCAGATCATGGCGCTGCTGGCGCTGCCCTATCTGCTGCTGGCGGAGCGCCGCATCCTGGGCCGCGCCACGCCGGCCGCGCTGGTGGCGGCGGTGACCCTGCTGGCCGGCATCGGCTTCGCGCTGAAGCCGCATTTCCTGGCCATCCCGGCGCTGGTCGAGGCGGTGGTGCTGCTCGCGCGGATCCGCCGCCAGGGCTGGGCCCGGCCATTGCTCGACCCCGTGCCCTGGGGCATGGCGGCGCTCTGGCTGGCCTATCTGGCGCTGATCCACTTCGTCTTCCCGGCCTACTTCGAAAACATCGTGCCGCTGGTGCGGGACTGGTATCTCGACCTCGGCGGCGCGCCCTGGTGGGCGGTGCTGCTGACCGCGCCTACCGGCAGCGCCGCGGTGCTGGCCCTCGGCCTGGCGCCGCTGGCGGCGCGGGCGCCGACCGGCTGGCTGCCGCGCCTGGCCGCCGCCGCGGCGCTGGGGGCGCTGGCCGCCGCCCTGGTGCAGCACAAGGGCTGGAGCTACCACCTGGTGCCGGTCTGGATCTTCGGCGGGCTGGCCGGCGCGGCCATGCTGGCGCGCGGGCTGGACGGCACCCTGCCGCAGGCGACCTTGCGCCGCGCCGCGCCGCTGCTGGCCATCGGTGTCGCCTTCGGCTTCACCCTGTTCACCCTGCGCGGCGGCGAGGCGCCCTGGGTCGCGCTGCGCTACGCCACCAGCCCGGGCGGGTTGCTGGCCGACTGGCTGGAGCGCGAGGCGCCGGGCCAGCGCCTGCTGGTGCTCTCCCCCGACATCCCGACCGTCTTCCCCGCCGTCACCTATGCCGAGTCGCGCTGGATCTCGCCCTTCATGAGCACCTGGCTGCTGCAGGCCGTGTACCGGGACTGCCCGGCCGGCGGCGCACGCTATCGCGATCCGGCGCAGATGGGCGCGGCGGAGGCGCTGGTCTGGCGCAGCCTGACCGAGCGTTTCCTGCGGCTGCGGCCCTCGGCCGTGGTCGTGTCCCGCAACACCGGCATCGCCGACTGCAACGGGCAGCGTTTCGACTTCATCGAATATTTCCGCCGCAACCCGCTATTCGCGCGCGCCTGGGAGCAGTATCGGCTGAAGGGGGAGATCGCCGGCTACATGCTGTATGAGCGGGAGGAATGACCGGAATGGCGTATGAGGAGTATCTCGGGCGCAGCGAGACGCGCGAGGACCGGATGGATCCGCGCCTGGCCGAGGGCATGGCCGCGACGATCTCCCGCCCGCTCGGGGAGGGCGCGCTGCCGCCGCTCTGGCACTGGCTGCTGTTCCAGGACTGGAAGCCGGCGGATGGGCTCGGCCCCGATGGCCATCCGAAGCGCGGCGGCTTCCTGCCGCCGGTGCACCATCTGGAGCGGCGCATGTGGGCCGGCGGCCGCGTCAGTTTCCAGGGCGAGATCCGCATCGGCGACACGCTGCGCCGCAGCTCCACCATTCTGAAGATCACGGAGAAAAAGGGCGGCAGCGGCGAGCTGGTCTTTGTCACCGTAGGGCACAGCCTGGAAGGCCCGCGCGGGCCGGTGCTGGAGGAGGAGCAGGACATCGTCTATCGCGGCACCGGCGGCGCCGCGCTGCGCGACGCCCCCGCCGCCCCGCCCTGGCCGGCGGCGAGCCGCGCCGAGCTGCTGCCGGATGCGGTGATGCTGTTCCGCTACTCGGCCCTGACCGGCAATGGCCACCGCATCCATTACGACCACCCCTATGTCACCGGGGTGGAGGGCTATCCGGGCCTGGTCGTGCACGGGCCGCTGCAGGCCACCTGGTTGGCGCAGCACGCGCTCGACATCGCCGGGCCCGGCGCCCGGCTGGCGCGTTTCTCCTACCGCGGCCAGCGCGCCGCCATCGCCGGCCAGAGGCTCACCTTGCTGGGCGAGCGCGCGGGCGGCCAGGTGAAGCTCGAGACCCGCGACGCCACCGGCGCCACCTGTCAGGTCGCCGAGGCCGATCTTGTCTGAGCTGCCCGCCGCCCGGCCCCTGGCGGCGGAGCAGGAGGGCGAGGCCGAGCCCACCCGACAACAGCCCGCCGGGGCCGCTTTGCGGCCCCGGCCCGACGAGGCACTGGCCGCTTTGCGGCCCCGGCCGGACGAGGCATTGGCCGCTTTGCGGCCCCGGCCGGACGAGGCATTGGCCGCAGCGCGGCCCCGGCTGGATGATGCGGTGCGCGGCATCGGGCTGATCGCCCTGGGCTATGCGGTGATCGCCTGTGCCGATGCCGCGGTGAAATGGGCGCTGCCCGAGGTCGGCGCCGCCGCCGCCATGATCTGGCGCGGCATCTTCGGCGCGCTGGCCATCGCGCTGCTGGCGCGCGGCGCCTCGCTGCGGCCGGTGAATGGAAGGCTGATCGCCTGGCGCAGCCTGCTGCACTGCGTCGTCACCATCGCCTATTACATCGCCTGGGCGCGCGCCATGCCGCTGGCGGACAGCTATGCCGTGGCCTCCGCCGCCCCCCTGCTGATGACGCTGCTGGCCATCCCGCTGCTGGGCGAGCGCGTGGGCTGGCGGCGCTGGACCAGCACGGCGGTGGGCTTCGGCGGCGTGCTGGTGATGCTGCAGCCCGGCGGTGCGCTGTGGCGCTGGGAGGCGGGCATGATGCTGGCCGCCGTGGCACTGATGGCGCTGACCCGCATCTGGACCCGGCTGCTGTCGCGCAGCGACACGCCCGCCACCATCGCCTTCTGGCTGCTGGCCGCGCATGTGCCGGTGGGGCTGCTGCTGCTGCCGGCCTTCCCGCCGCCCGCCTGGATCCCCGGCCCCGGCACCGCCCTGGCGCTGATCGGCTTCGGCCTGGCCAATGGCGTGGCGCATTTCCTCTTTGCCCGCGCCTTCGCCCTCGCCCCCGTCTCGGTGCTGGCGCCCTTCGAATACACCACCCTGGTCTGGGGGCTGGTGCTGGGCCTGCTGATCTGGGGCGACCTGCCGGCGCTGGCGACGCTGGCCGGCGCGGCCATCGTCATCGCCGCCGGGCTCTACAACCTCTATCGCGAGCGGCTGCGGGCGCGCGCCGCGCGCTTCGGGAAGGCCGCGCCATGACGCTGCGCCACGACCTGAAGCGCGGCGCGCTGCTGATGCTGCTGGCGACGGCCCTGTTCGCGCTGATGAGCGCGCTGGTGAAGGGCCTTGGCACCCGCATCCCGTTTCCGGAGCTGATGTTCTTCCGCAACGCCTTCGCCCTGCCGGTGGTGGTGGCGATCGCGCTGCGCCGGCATGTGACGCTGGCGACCCGCCGTTTCCCCGGCCATGTGGCGCGGGCGATGACGGGGCTGGCCGCCATGAGCTGCTCCTTCTTCGCGCTCACCGTGCTGCCGCTGGCCGAGCAGACGGCGCTGACCTACTCCACCCCGCTCTTCGTCATCATCCTCTCCATCCCTTTCCTCGGCGAGCGGCCGGGGCCGCATCGCTGGGGCGCGGTGCTGGTGGGCTTCCTGGGCATCCTGGTGATCGCCATCGGGCAGGGCGCCTTCGGCGGCGGCCATCGCGGCCCGCCGGGGGTGGCGGAATGGCTGGTCTGGGCCGGCTTCGCGGCGGCGGCGGTGCATGGGCTGTTCTCCGGCATGACCACCATGCTGGTGCGCCAGCTTTCCGACACCGAGGCCAGCTCGACCATCGTGCTGTGGCAGTCGCTGCTGATGACCGGCTTCAGCCTGCTGGTGCTGCCCTTCGTCTGGGTGACGCCGACGCTGGCCGAGCTGCCGCTGCTGCTGGCGATCGGGCTGCTGGGCGGGCTGGCCCAGGTGGCGCTGACCGAGGCCTATGCCAGCGCCCAGGTTTCCTCCCTCGGGCCCTATTCCTACACCGCGCTGATCTGGGCGATCCTGATCGGCTGGATCGCCTGGGGGGAGACGCCGACACTCTCCATGCTGGCCGGGGCCGGGCTGATCGTGGCGGCGGGGCTGTATATTCTGCATCGGGAGATGCGGCGGCGGGGCTAGGGGCACGGCCGCTGCGCAGCGGCCGTGCCCCCGGGCGGCTCAGCCCGCGCTGGGCACCACCGGCGTGTTGAGCAGCTGCTGCTCCCACAGATAGGCGATGCCGCTGCCGCCGGCATGCTGCTTCATCGTCTCGATCAGGCCGGCGACATGCTCGGTCCGGGCCCAGTCGCGCTGCCATTCGGCGGCGACGGCCAGCCAGGTCATCATGTTCACCCCGGCCGCGATCATGCGCTGGATGGCAACCTGATGCGCCTCGACCGAGACGCCGCCGCAGGCGTCGGTGACCACCGTCACGTCCCAGCCCTCGCCGGCCGCCTGGATCGCCGGCATGGCGACGCAGACCTCGGTCCAGAGCCCGGCGATGATCAGCTGCTTGCGGCCGGTGGCCTTGACGGCGTCCACCGTCGGCTTGTCCTCCCAGGTGTTGATGAGGGTGCGGTCGATCACCGGCTGGCCCGGGAAGACGTCCGTGATCTGCGGGAAGATCAGGCCGCCCTGGCGGGCGAGAACGCTGGTCAGGATGGTCGGCACCGCGAAGGCCTTGGCCGCCTTGGCCAGGGCGGTGGAGTTGTTGACGACCATCTGCGGGTCGTGGCTGTTCAGGTTCGCCAGCTGGAAGGGCTGGTGGTCGATCAGGACAAGAACCGAATCCTCGGGACGAAGCAGGGAAGCGAGGCCGTTCCGGAAGGTCATGAGATCATCCTCTGCCGCTGTCGGGCTTGAAGCGTTGCAAGGCTGAGCGCCATGGCGGCGCTGCCCGCGGCCGAGAGTGAAGAGCGGTTTGGCAGCGCAATAGTCCTGCCGCCTGTTAGGCTGTGTCGCAGATCGGGGAACGCCCGCTTGGATATCCAGGATCTCAGAACCTTTGTTGAGGTGGCCGATGCCGGAGGCGTGTCGACCGCCGCGCGCCGGCTCGGCGTGTCGAAATCGATCGTCAGCCGCAGCCTCGGGCGGCTCGAGGCGGAGCTTGGCGTGCAGCTGCTCGTCCGCACCACCCGCGGCGCCGCCCTGACGGAGGCCGGAAGCACCTTTCGCGACCATGCGGCCAAGGCCTGTGCCGAGATCGACCTGGCGCGGGAGACGATCCTGCCCGCCGGGCAGCTCTGCGGCCGGCTGAGGATCGCCGTCCCGCTGACCTTCGGGCCGACGCATCTCGCCCCCGTGTTGGCCGACATGGCGCGGCGGCATCCGCAGCTTCACATCCACGCCGTCTACACCGACCGCTTCGTCGACCTGATTGCCGAAGGCTTCGATTGCGCGATCCGGATCGGCTATCTCCCCGACTCCAATCTGGTGGCGCGGCATGTCGGGCCGATCATCGGCCGGCTCGTCGCCAGCCCCGACTACATCCGGGCGCATGGCGCCCCGGAGAAGCCGGAGGACCTCACCGCGCATCAGGCGCTGCTGCAGGGCACCGAAGCCTGGCGCTTCATGGATGGCGAGACGGTCATCACCATCCGCCCGCAGGGGCGCTTCAAGGCGGACAATGGCACTGCCCTGGCCGCCGCTGCCCTGGCGGGTCTCGGCATCGCCCTGATCCCCGAGGGCATTGTCGGCGAGCATCTGGCGTCCGGTGCGCTGGTCGAGGTGATGACGCGGTATCTGCCGCCACCCGCCGGGGTCTATGTCATCCGCCCGCCCGGCCGCCCCTCCCGCAAGATACGCGTCCTGACCGATCTGCTGCTGAAGTGCTTCGGCGAGGCTGCCAATCCCGGCGAGGCGGAGGCCGGGCGGGCGAAGACCGGCGCGGCCTGACGCCTGCCCCGCCGGTGGGGCGGGGCCAGGGGAGGCCTGCGCCCGGCATGCGCGCCGCGGCCGCTCATCCCCGGCGGCCGAGGCGCGCCGGGCCTGCATGGGGAAGGCAGAACGCAACCCCTCCCGGCAGTCGTATCCCGTCAGGCCTGCTCGACCTCCCTGGCGCGGTCATAGGCCGTGCTGGCGCTGTGGATCGCCTCGCCATGCGCCAGCGCCCAGCCGCACAGCGCCTCGAAGGGTTGGCGCAGCGAATGCCCCAGCGGCGTGATGGCGTATTCCACCCCGATCGGCACCGTCGGCAGCACGGTGCGTGTCACCAGC
Source organism: Pseudoroseomonas cervicalis (assembly GCF_030818485.1). Taxonomy (NCBI): domain Bacteria; kingdom Pseudomonadati; phylum Pseudomonadota; class Alphaproteobacteria; order Acetobacterales; family Roseomonadaceae; genus Roseomonas; species Teichococcus cervicalis. The sequence goes on from NZ_JAUTAJ010000004.1 coordinate 3,767,760, forward strand.
CCGTTCCGCTCCAGGCGCTTCAGCGCATCCGCCAGGGCCTTGTGGGTGATGCCATCCAGGCGCCGCTTGATCTCGTTGAAGCGCGCGGGCTTCGGGCAGATCACCGTCAGGATCAGGATGGTCCATTTGTCCGCGATCTTGTCGAGCACCGGGCGCACCCGCGCCATGTTGGCCAGCGCGCAGGCGGAGAGGGCTTCAAGGTCGGTATCGTCGGCCATATCTAGGCTATCCAAGGTGCGTTCTTGCTACCAGATACACCGCGTATATCTAGACCGCCATCCTTGCAGAACAGGAGATCGAGGATGGCGCGGATGTCGGACAGGATTGCCCTGGTGGTGGGCGGCGCGAGCGGCATTGGCCTGGCCACCGCCGAGCGGCTGGCGGCCGAAGGTGCGACGGTCTTTCTCACCGGCCGGCGTGCCGAAGCGGTGGAGAAGGCCGCCGCCGCCATCGGCCGCGGCGCCCGCGGCCTGGTCGCGGATGCCAGCCTGCCGCAGGATGTGGCGGCGGCCGTCGCCACGGTGCGCGATCGGCATGGCCGCATCGACGCGCTGGTGCTCAATGCCGGCATCTCCGAGCCGGCGCTGCTGGCCGAGGAGACGCCGGAGCATGTCGACTGGCATTTCCTGGTCAATGTGCGCGGCCCGGTTCTCGCCTTCCAGGCGGCGCTCGGCGCCATGGAGAAGGGTGGCTCGGTCGTGCTGATCGGCTCGATCGCCGACATGGCGGGCATTGCCCATTACGGCACCTATGCCGCCACCAAGGCGGCGCTGCGCTCCTATGCGCGCAGCTGGACCGCGGAGCTGGCGCCGCGCGGCATCCGCGTGAATGTCGTCAGCCCCGGCCCCACGGACACGGCGATGATGGCGGCCACCACGGAGGCGGTGCGCGCGGCGCTGGTCGGGCAGATCCCGCTCGGCCGCATGGCGCGGCCGGAGGAAGTCGCGTCCGCCGCGCTGTTCCTCCTCAGCAACGAGGCGAGCTACATCGCGGGCGCCGAGCTCTGCGTCGATGGCGGGATGCGGCAGGTCTGACCCGCTGCGAGGCTGCGGGGGAGGACCCTCCCGCAGCCGCCCGGGCGCGGGGCCGCCGGATGCCGCCCATCCGCGCCCCCGATAGACAAGCCCTGCCATCCTCCCCACTCTGTCCGGCCTGAAAAGATGGGACGGACCGCCATGCCCCAGCGCCCGCCGCGACGCCGCCCTGCCGGGGCGCTGCTCCTGGCCGCCCTGCTCGCCGCCTGCGCCACCGGCCCCGGGCTGAGCCAGGCGGAGGCTCCCGCTGGCCCCGGCGATGGCGGCACCGCCGAATTCTACCGCTACACCGACACCCTGCCCGAACCGGGAAAGATGCTCCGCCAGGAGGCGCTGCCGCCCGAGAAGGGCATCGCCGAGGCCGGGCTGCAGCAGCGCATCCTCTACAGTTCGCGCAGCGGCGTGGATGGGCGGCCCATCGCCATCTCCGGGCAGCTTTTTCTTCCGGCCGGCGATCCGCCGCGCGGCGGCTGGCCGCTGCTGGCCTGGGCGCATGGCACGGTGGGGGTGGCGGATGTCTGCGCCCCCTCCTGGACCGGCGCCAATCCGCGCTATGAGCGCTATCTCGGCGCCTGGCTGGCCGCCGGCTATGCCGTGGTGGCCAGCGATTATGAGGGCCTCGGCACGCCGGGGCCCCACCCCTATCTGGACAAGCGGGCTGAGGCCCAGGGCGTGCTGGATGGCGCCCGCGCCGCGCTGGCGGCCGGCCTGCCGCTGAATGGCCGCGTGGTGATCGCCGGCCAGTCGCAGGGCGGCGGCGCGGCGCTGGCGGCTGGCGGCCTGGCGCCGAGCTACGCGCCCGATCTCCAGGTGGCGGCGGTCATCGCCACCGGCGCGCCCTATCTGCGCCCGGGCGCGCTGCAGGCCACCGGCGTGCCGGCCGACCGGCCCGATCCCGGCCTGGCCTATGCCTTCTACCTGGCCCTGACGGCGCGGCTGCACGACCCGTCGCTGACGCCGGATCGCTTCTTCACCCCGGCTGCCCTGCCGCTCGCCGAGGCCGCGGCCGAGCTCTGTGTCGGCCCGCTCGCCGGGCGTGTGGTCGCTGCGGGGCTGACGCGCCAGGCCGCGCTGCGCCCGGGGGCGGAGGCGCTGGTGGAGCGCGCCGTGCTGCCCCGCCTGGCCTATCCGTCGCGGCAGCTGCGCATGCCGGTCTTCCTCGGCATCGGCGCGGCCGATCGCGACGTCGCCGCCAGCGGCCAGCTGGCCCTGCTGCGCGATCTCTGCGCGGCGGGCACGCTGGCCGAGGGGCGGCTCTATGCCGGGCTCGACCATGGCAGCGCCTGGCTCGCCTCGCAGCGCGACGCGCTGGACTTCGCCGCGCGCGCCCTGCGCGGCGCGCCGCTGGCGCCGGATTGCGACCCGCCGCCGCGCCCCGCCGCGCGCGGAGGCGCGCTGTGAGCGGCCCCGCCTTCCTGCGCGAGGATCCCTGGCCGAGCGGCGTGGTGCAGGAGCTGGGGCGTTTCGGCGGCGTGCGGCTGCGCCGGCTGCGCTGCGCCAATCCGGGGCCGTTCACCTTCCTCGGCACCAACAGCTACATCATCGGCGAGGGCGAGGTCGCGCTGCTCGACCCTGGGCCCGAGGATGCAGCGCACCACGCCGCGCTGCTCGCCGCCATCGGCGGAGAGCAATTGACAAAGATCCTTGTCAGCCACACGCATCGCGACCATTCGCCGGGGGCGGCTGCGCTCGCCGCGGCGACCGGCGCGCGCAGCTACGGCTTCGGCCCGCACCAGACCCCGCCCGAGGCCGGCGGGGAGGGGGGCGACCATGAATTCCGCCCCGATGTCACGCTGGCCGATGGCGCGGTGGTGGACGGCGCGGGCTGGCGCCTCATGGCGCTGCACACGCCCGGCCATTGCGCCAATCATCTCTGCTTCGCGTTGCGCGACAGCGGCGTGCTGTTCTCCGCCGATCATGTGATGAGCTGGTCGACCAGCGTGGTCAGCCCGCCGGATGGCGACATGGCCGCCTATATGGCGGGGCTGGAACGGCTGGCGGCGCGCGACGAGGCGCTGTTCCTGCCCGGCCATGGCGCCCCGCTCGAACAGCCGCAGGATTTCACCCGCGCCCTGCTGGCGCATCGGCTGGAGCGCGAGGCGAAGGTGCTGGCCGCCTTGCGCGCCGCCGGACCGGCGAGCGCCGAGGCGCTGGTGCCCGCGGTCTATGGCGCGCTGGATGCGCGGCTGGTGCCGGCGGCGGGGCGCAGCCTGCTGGCGCATCTGCTGAAGCTGGAAGACGAAGGCCAGGTGACGCGCGAGGGCGGGCGCTGGATCGGCTGAGCATCGCTTGACGGGACCCCGCGCCGGATCGTGAGCACCGCTATCACCTCCGTGATCGGGGTGCGTGTGGACATCAAGCGGCAACCTCGCCATCCCTCTGCCGTTCAGCCAGCGGTCAAAGGGAGCGCGACAGATGATCCGGCATTCCGCCTTTGCGGCCGTCCTGGCGCTGGCCGGCTTTGGTGCGTCGCAACAGGCCGCGGCGCAGCGCCTGCCCGACCCGTCCTTCGACCTGGTCAACAACACGCCGCGCATCGTCGAGCAGCTCTACGCCAACCCGGTCGAGATCCGCGACTGGGGGCATGACCGGCTGGGCACCATCGCCATTCCGCCCGGCGTCGTGCATCGCGTGCGGCTGGATCCGCGCGGCGGCTGCCTGCAGGATGTGCGCGTGGTGTTCCGCGATGGCGGCGTGCAGGATTATCGCGGCTTCGATGGCTGCGCCGAGCGCCGCCTGGTGCTCGACCCCGCCGGGCCGCCGCCCGGTGTCACCCCGCCCGGCTACGCGGCCCCCGGCTATGGGGCGCCCGGCTATGGCGGGCCTGGCTATGGCGCGCCGCCGCAGGGCTATGCGGGCGGCCCGGCCTATGGCGCCGCGCCCGGCTACGCGCCGCAGCAGCGCCGCCCGGCCACGCTGCGCATCGACAATCGCGGCCGTCGCCCGATCGAATTCGTCTTTGTCTCGCCCTCGGGGCGCCCCGATTGGGGCGAGGACCGGCTGCTCGGCCGGACCCTGCGGGCGGGCGGCAGTGTCGCCCTGCCGTTGCCCCCTGGCGACTGCATCTATGACGTGAAGATCGTCTATGCCGATGGCGCCCCGCAGGAGCAGCGTGGCGTCGATCTCTGCGCACGCCCGGCGCTGCGCTTCCCCTGAGGAAACCCCCGATGCGGATGACCACCAAACTCGCCCTGCCCACCCTGGCCGCGCTGCTGCTGGCGCTGCCGGCGATGGCGCAGGGCAACGCCCCCGCGGCCGACCAGGATGGCTCCTTCAACCTGACCAACCGCAGCGGCCGCGCCATCGAGCGCTTCTACGCCTCGCCGGTGCAGTCGCGCGCCTGGGGCGAGAACCGGCTGGCCAGCCCGCTGGAGCAGGGCGCCGAGCGCGCCGTGCGCATGCCGGCGCGCGGCGGCTGCCGCACCGATATGCGCATCGTCTTCGCCGACGGCCTCACCGAGGAGAAGCGCGACGTCAACACCTGCATCGACCGTGACGTGGTGATCGGCACGCCGGCGCGCACCGGCTCGCTGCAGCGCGACGCCAGCGGCCGGGTGACGACGCCGCAGGGCGATCCGAGCTTCGAGCTGGTCAACCAGGGCAATGCCGCGATCCGCGAGCTCTACGCCTCGCCCGCCACCGACGACAATTGGGGCGAGGACCGTCTGGGCCAGGATGTGGTCGAGGCCGGGCAGCGCATGTTCATCCGCCTGCCGGAGGGGCCCTGCTCCTACGACATCCGCGTCGTCTGGGCGAATGGCCGGGCCGAGGAGCGGCGCGAGATCAATCTCTGCACCACCAGCGAGCTGAGCTTCCGCTGAGCCTGGCCGGCTGAGCCTCATGGGGAGGGGCGGCAACGCCCCGCCCGCCGCGGCGGGCCGGATGTGAAAAAGGCCAGGGCGATCGCCCTGGCCTTTCCTCGTTCCGGGCGGCGCCCGCCTCAGGCGGCGCGCTTCGCCTCCTGCAGCGCGCGCCACACCACCTCCGGCGTCGCCGGCATGTCGAGATGGTGGATGCCGCTGCCGCGCAGCGCATCGACCAGCGCGTTCATCACCGCCGGCGGCGAGCCCACCGCGCCGGCCTCGCCCGCGCCCTTGACGCCGAGCGGGTTGGTCTCGCAGGGGATCTCCATCAGCTCGACCTCGATATCCGGCAGGTCGGAGGCGCGCGGCAGCGCGTAGTCGTTCAGGCTGGCCGAGATCAGCTGGCCGGTCTCGGGGTCATAGGCGGTGCGCTCCATCACCGCCTGGCCATAGCCCTGCGCCACGCCGCCATGCACCTGGCCACGCACGATCAGCGGGTTCAGCGCGTGGCCCACATCATCGACCACGATGTAGCGGCTGGCGGTGATGTGGCCGGTGTCGGTGTCCACCTCCAGCTCGGCGATGTGGCAGCCATTGGGGAAGGTGTGCGCCGGGATGGCGGCGATCTCCGCCGCGTCCAGCAGGGTCGCCGGCTCGCCGCGCGCGGCGCGCTCGCGCTGCGCCATGGCCAGCTCCAGGATGCCGATGCCGCGATCGGTGCCGGCGATGGCGAAGCGCCCGCCGGTGAACTCGATATCGGCCGGCGCCGCCTCCAGCGCCTCGCCGGCGGCCTGCTTGCCCTTCTCGATCACGGTCGCGGCGGTGGCCAGCAGCGCGGTGCCCTCGGAATACAGGCTGCGCGCGCCACCCGTCCCGCCGCCGGTCGGGATCTCGTCGGAATCGCCCTGCACCACACGGATCTTCTCGAGCGGAATGCCGAGCTGGTGGCTGGTGATCATGGCATAGGCGGTCTCATGCCCCTGGCCGGTGGACTGGGTGCCGACCAGCACCTCCACCATGCCATCCTGGGCGAAGCGCATCTCGGCGCGCTCCGACGCGTCGCCGCCGGTGGCCTCCAGGTAGTAGGCCATGCCGATGCCGCGCTTGCGGCCGCGCGCCTCGGATTCCGCGCGCCGCGCCTCGAAGCCGGCCCAGTCGGCCTTGGCCAGCGCCGCGTCCAGCACGGTGGCGAAATCGCCGGAATCGTAATTCTGGCCGACCGGCGTGCGGTGCGGCATGGCCGAGGGCGGCACCATGTTGCGCCGGCGCAGCTCGATGCGGTCGATGCCGAGCTCATGCGCCGCGGCATTGATCAGCCGCTCGACCAGGTAGTTGCTCTCCGGTCGCCCGGCGCCGCGATAGGCGTCCACCGGCACGGTGTTGGTCAGCACGCCCAGCACATTCGCGTAGATCGCCTGGAAGCCATAGACGCTGGCCAGCACCTTGGTGCCGGCGCCGGTCGGGATATAGGGCGCGAAGGTGGAGAGATAGCCGCCCATATCGGCGATGTTGCGGGTGCGCAGCGCCAGGAATTTTCCGTCAGCGTCCAGCGCGATCTCGCCCAGCGTCAGGTTGGCGCGCCCCTGCGTGTCGGACTGGAAGGCCTCCATGCGCTCGGCGGCCCATTTCACCGGCCGGCCCAGCTTGCGCGCCGCCCAGCAGCACAGCGCGTATTCGGCATAGAGATACAGCTTCATGCCGAAGCCGCCGCCGACATCGGGCGTCACCACGCGGAACTTCTCCGGCGGCAGGTTGAACACCACCTTGGCCAGCAGGTCCTTCACCAGCCAGGAGCCCTGCGTGCCGGCATGCAGGGTGAATTTCTCCGACGCCGTGTCGTATTCGGCGAGCGCCGCGCGGCCTTCCATGCTGGCGACCACGATGCGGTTGTTCACCACCTCGAGCTTCGTCACATGCGCGGCCTTGGCGAACAGCGCCTCGGTCGCCGCCTTGTCGCCCGTCTCCCAGTCGAAGCACAGATTGTTCGGCGCGCTGTCCCACAACTGCGGCTGGCCGGGCTCGGTCGCGGTGGCCAGGTCGGTGCAGGCGGGCAGGATGTCGTAATCGACGAACACCGCCTCCGCCGCGTCGCGCGCGATGGCCAGGCTGTCGGCGACGATGAAGGCCACCGGGTCGCCCACATGGCGCACCTTCTCCACCGCCAGGCCGTAGCGCGGCGTCTCGGCGCGCGGGCTGCCATCGCGGTTCTTCAGCGGGATGGCGCAGGGGATCTGGCCCAGCCCCTCGGCCAGCCAGTCCTGGCCGGTCAGGATGGCGTGCACGCCGGGGATCGCCTTCGCCTCCGCCGTGTCGATCGACAGGATGCGGGCATGGGCGTGCGGGCTGCGCAGCACATAGCCATGCAGCTGGCCGGCGGCCGAGATGTCGTCCGTGTAGCGGCCATGCCCTTTCAGCAGGCGAGGATCCTCGATGCGCCGCACCGCCTGGCTGAGGCCGAATTTCGCCATTGGAGTCCGCTCCCCATTATGTCCCGGGCGTATCATTGGGCATGATCCGGGGCAGGGGAAGGGGGCTCGCCCGGGATGCCCGCTCCTCCCGAAACCGTCATGCGGGCGGCGCGGCGGTGACCCGGCCCCGGTGCCGCTTGCCGGCGCGGCGCGGCTTGGGCAGCTTGCGCGCCCATGTGGTTCCCTGCACCCCGCCCGCTCACCCCAAAGCTGCTCAGCCGGCTGCCCGACACCCACCGCCAGCCGCGCCGCTCCGCCTGGGCCGATGCGCATCGCGGCGGCGCGCTGCTGCACTCCTTCCTCGAAGGCCCGTGCTTCGACGATGCCGGCAACCTGATGGTGGTCGACATCCCCTTCGGCCGCATCTTCCGCGTCGGCCAGCGGGTGTGGGAGGCCGTCGCCGAATATGATGGCTGGCCGAACGGCCTGGCGCTCGGCACCGCCGGCAGCCTGCTGCTGGCCGACCACCGTCACGGTCTGCTCAGCCTGGACCCGGCCAGCGGCAGCCTGGCGCCGCTGCTGGAGAGCCTCCACACCGAGGGCTTCAAGGGGCTGAACGACGTCACCACCGGCCCGGGCGGCCAGGTGCTGTTCACCGACCAGGGCCAGACCGGCCTGCAGGACCCCACGGGCCGCCTCCACCGCCTCTGGCCCGACGGACGGGTGGAGACGCTGCTGCGCAATGGCCCCAGCCCGAATGGCGTGGCGCTGAACCGCGCCGGCACCCATGCCTATGTGGCGATGACCCGCTCCTGCGATGTCTGGCGCTTCGCGCTGCGCGATGATGGCTTCGTCGGCAAGGCGCAATGCTTCCTGCGGCTGCCCGGCGGCACGATGGGTCCGGACGGGATGGCGGTGGATGTGCGGGACCGGCTCTTCGTCGCCAATCCGGGCCACGGCATGGTCTGGGGCGCGGATGCGCATGGCCAGCCGCTCTTCGCCATCGATTGCCGCGAGTTCGGCCGGCTGCCGACCAATTGCTGCTTCGCCCCCGATGGCAGCACGCTGCTGATCACGGAAAGCGAAAGTGGCAGCGTGCTGGCGGTGGAAATTCCGCAAAGCTGAGAATCTTCTTTTTCTGAAGAAAAAGAAGCAAAAGACTTCTTTCAGTTTGGCGTCCCGCCTCGGGCCATAGGCGGGACGCCAACTGACAAAAGTTTTTTGGTTCTTTTTTTCAAAAAAGAACCCTTCGCTTATCTATGCACAAAGATCGGACAGTTCAGCTCCCGCAGCAGCTTCCGCGTCGCCGAGCCCAGCAGGAAGCTGCGCAGCCCCGAGGTCTCATAGGCCCCCATCACCACCAGCCGCGGCCGGCTGTCCGCCGCCTCGGCCAGCAGCAGGTCAGCCGGGTGCTGGCCGGTGACGCCCAGCGCCCGCGCTTCCACCCCGTGCCGGCGCAGATAGGTGGCGCCCTCCTCGGCCATGGCCTGGGCGGTGGCGCGGTCCTCGTCGCAGGTGAAGATCTTGGCCGTCACCTCGCCCTCGGGCTTCAGCAGCGCGTAGAGCTGCAGCGCGCGCATCGCCGGCAGGGAGGCGTCATAGCCCACCAGCACCGCGCCATCCGGGTCGTGGTCGCGCATTTCGGCCCGTGGCGGCACCACCAGCAGGGGCCGGGCGCCGCGATGCAGCAGATGCTCGATCACCGGCGCGAGGCCCTCCTCATTCGCCTCCTGGCCGATGGTGCTGTCGCGGCCGATGATGACGAGGTCGTGCAGCGCGCTGGCCTGCAGGAGGGCGGGCTCGGGCGCCTCCTCCAGCCGCAGCGTATCATGGGGCAGGTCGCCGGCGGCGGCGGCAAAGGCGGCCAGCGCGGCGCTCGCCTCCTGCTCCGCCCGGCGGGCCAGGGTGGCGTTGCGCCGTTCCAGGAAGGCGCTGCCGCCGGGCGGCACCGCGCCCACGGCGTCGCGCGTGTGCGGCAG